>JAEYIG010000248.1 GCA_023409175.1 Pseudomonadota bacterium | reverse complement strand
ATTCATTTAATATCGCTGTCTACGAGGTAAAAATGGCTGAATCAGAAAAACAAACCATGGGCTTTCAGGCAGAAGTGAAACAGCTTCTGCAACTGATGATCCATTCTCTCTATTCCAACAAGGAAATCTTCCTGCGCGAATTGATCTCAAACGCATCGGACGCCATCGACCGGCTCCGTTATGAAGCGCTGGACAAGCCTGAATTGCAGGAACACGATCCGGATCTGAAAATCAGGATTTCGTTTTCCCCGGAAAACAAAACCATTACCATTTCTGATAATGGTATCGGTATGAGCCGGGATGAAGCCGTCGCTCATCTGGGCACTATCGCAAAATCCGGCACAAAAGAATTCCTTTCCCGTCTGTCCAGTGACCAGAAGAAAAACGATGCACTGATCGGGCAATTCGGCGTGGGTTTTTACTCCGGCTTTATCGTCGCGGACAAAATTACCGTCGAATCCCGCCGTGCAGGCCTGCCAGCGAGCGAAGGCATCCGCTGGGAATCGACTGGCGAAGGCGACTTTACCGTTGAAAGGATCGACCGTGCACAACGCGGGACGGACATTACATTGCATCTGCGGGAAGGTGAAGACGACTTCCTGACCAACTGGCGGCTGAAAGCCATCATCCGAAAATATTCCGACCATGTCTCGTTGCCTATCCAGATGTTGAAAGAGGAATGGGACAATGAGTCGAAAACCTTGAAAACCGGAACGGAACTGGAAACCGTCAATCAGGCCAACGCGCTCTGGGCACGGAACAAGGCCGATATTACCGATGAGCAGTACCGCGAGTTTTACAAACACATCACCCATGACGTTAACGACCCGCTGACCTGGACACACAACAAGGTCGAAGGCCGGACGGAATACAACCAGTTGCTCTATATCCCGAAAGAAGCGCCTTTCGACCTGTGGGACAGGAACAAGCGCGGCGGCATCAAGCTCTACGTCAAGCGTGTTTTCATCATGGACGACGCGGAACAGCTGATGCCGGTTTACCTGCGTTTCGTCCGCGGGGTGATCGACTCGAACGACCTGCCACTGAACGTATCCCGTGAAATCCTGCAGGAATCCCGTGACGTGAAGATGATCCGGGAAGGCTCGACCCGTCGCGTCCTGACGATGCTGGAAGAACTGGCACAATCCGACGATCCGGCCAAGAAAGAACTCTATACCACGTTCTGGAACCAGTTTGGACAGGTTCTGAAGGAAGGTGTCGGAGAAGACCCGGGCAACAAGGAACGGATTGCCAAATTGCTGCGTTTCGCTTCCACGCACAATGATTCGGAAGCCCAGGACGTTTCGCTTGACGATTACATATCGAGGATGAAAGAAAATCAGGTCCGGATTTTCTACATTACGGCAGAAAATTATACCGCCGCGAAAAACAGCCCCCATATGGAAATCTTCAGGAAGAAAGGCATTGAAGTCCTCATCCTGACCGACCGTGTCGACGAATGGATGCTGTCTTTCCTGACGGAATATAACGAAAAGAACCTGATGTCCGTCGCACAGGGCAATCTCGACCTTCTGAAACTGGCTGATGAGGAAGAAAAGAAACAGAACGAGGAAAACCAGACCGAATTTGCGGATACGATCGAAAAAATGAAGACGGTACTGGGCAAAAAGGTCAAGGACGTCAAGGTGACAGTCAGGTTGACCGATTCGCCATCGTGTCTGATTGCCGATGAAAACGACATGTCGGGCAACCTCCAGAGAATGCTGAAAGCTGCCGGCCAGAAAGTGCCTAACATGAAGCCGATTCTGGAAATCAACCCGACCCATCCGATTGTCCAGGCGCTGAAGTATGAAGACAAACACTTTGACGACTGGACCAACCTGCTGTTCGATCAGGCAGTCCTTGCCGAAGGGGGAGCCCTTAAAGACCCGGCCGCTTTCGTCAAGCTGATGAACAACATGCTCCTGGATTCAATCGGCAAGAAAGGCGACTGATCCGTCAACTAATAAAGCATCCTGAAAAAACCCGGTCATTCCGGGTTTTTTCATTTGGGCACACACTTTCAGCGCTTCCCTTTCTGTTCTTTTTAATGACATTTAGGCAACTAACCATGCTACAATCCAGAAAACAACGTTTCCACAAGGCAATAAGTTTTCACGTATCCCTTCATAATAAGGCATTTGTTTCCGGACAGTTTGACGTCCGGATCTTATAAAAGACGGCATACTTAAGAATGCACCAAGAACGGAACAGGGATCACTTCTTTAAACCTCGGCTAAAGCTGGAACGGTCAGCAGACAGGAAGAGTATTCATGACTTCAATGTCACGCGATATGCGCAAAAAAATAGTGACCGTGCTATTGATCGTCGCGTTTACTCTTTTGAGCGGCATTTCCCTCTACTACATCAACGAATTACAGGGACATGCCAGGGTCATCAATTACACAGGCATCGTCCGTGGTGCGACCCAGCGACTTGTCAAACAGGAACTCAGGCTCATTCCTGACGACCCCCTGATCAGACGCCTTGATTGCATCATTAACGAGCTTACGAATGGGAACGGTCCCAACGGGCTCATTTATCTGGACGATCCCGATTACCAGAACCTGTTGGAACAGCTCCAGAGCCAGTGGGAAACCATCAAGACCGAAATCCATGCCGTCCGCAACGGCGGCAATACCGAAAAGCTGTACGAACTCAGCGAAAATTACTTCGAGCTGGCAAACCAGGCTGTTTCGGCATCCGAACTCTATTCCGAAAAAATCGTGCACCGTACATGGAGCTGGGTCATCGGCCTGAACCTCGTCTTCATCACTCTTATTATCCTTTTTTATATCCTTTCTTCACGCCAGAGGAAATTGAGCCAGGATCTTCTGGCCGCCGAAAATGCCAGCCGGGAAAAAAGCGAGTTCCTTTCCAGAATGTCACACGAAATACGCACCCCGATGAACGGCATTATCGGCATGACGAAAATTGCGAAAATGTCGCTCGAAAACCGGGAAAAGCTCAGCGACAGCCTGAACAAGCTCGATATGTCTTCCCAGTTTCTGCTTGCCCTGATCAATGACATTCTGGATATGGCGCGAATCGAAAGCGGAAAGGTTGAATTGTATGAAAAAGAATTCAACCCTCTCCAGATGCTGGACAACATCGAAATCATGTTTTTACAGAAAGCGGCTGACAGGAAGATTGATTTCAGCGTAATCAAGGAAGGGATGACGGATCAGCCTGTACTGGGGGACGAGCTCAGAATTACGCAAATCATCATCAATATCGTTTCAAATGCCATCAAATTCACTCCGGTCGGGGGTAAGGTCACCCTTCTCGTACGGCAGACGCCAGCTGCCGACTCCCACGTGAAACTTGAATTTGTCATCAGCGATAACGGCGTCGGCATGTCTGACGAATTCATGCAACGCATGTTTGAACCTTTCGAGCAGGAAAAGCAAACTGTCATGCAGTATGGCGGCACTGGTCTTGGGCTGGCCATCTGCCAGAATCTCCTGAAAATGATGCATGGCCATATGTCCGTCAAAAGCGTGCTTGGTCACGGTTCGACCTTTACCGTCAGTCTCAACCTGAAACAGATGGAACATAAAAATCCGGATAGTCTTTCAATAAGTAAAAAAACGTTTGAAAACAAGCCTTTTGATATGAAAGGTCGCCGGATTCTGGTAGCCGAAGACAATGAAATCAATGCGGAAATCGTCATCGCCATGCTTGAGCCCACCGGTGCAATCTTGGAACATGTCTGGAACGGCCGTGAAGCTGTCGATAAATTCAGCACATCGCCAGAAGGTTTTTACAGCCTTATCCTGATGGATGTCCACATGCCGACAATGGACGGACTTCTCGCAACCCGGACAATTCGGGGCTTTGACAAAGCCGACGCCAAAACGATCCCAATCATTGCACTGACCGCAAATGCGTTCAGGAGCGATATGGAAACCGCTCTGGAAAGCGGAATGAACGATTACCTGGCCAAACCCATTGATCCGGACAGGCTGATCCGGGTTGTCGCATCATCACTCGAAAAAGTGTCCTGACTGACATGGCCGAACTGTAAAAACAGGGATTCCTGGATAAAAAAAGCCGGAAACAGGTGTTTCCGGCAAATGAAAAAACTCAAAACGCATTAAAACAGCTACTACAAAAACAAATCCATCCAACGATCCTTTTTCAACCGGTCCGTCATTTTCGAATCCGGTTTTACATCGGGATGTCCACTCACATAACTGCCAGTGTTTTCAAGAATGGCAGATACCAGAAAATCCTTCACGGGTAATTTGTAAAGCATCACTGCCGAGAGGCAGGCGGGAATGCATGCCAGGATAACGGCTCGCATGATATTCCGTTTCGTTATCACGTCATCCATGATCAAATCCTTTTTGACAAAGTAATCGACACTGATTTTTCCCAGCTATCAACACGGTTTTAATCGATGACTGGAAGATAAGTGTCTTTCATTACTTGCCGGTGACATTCAACCAAAATCAAAAGAATCATCGAAAAAAACGACATATCTCAAAAGGGGGATCGTTCATTTATGGACACAAATTCAGCGATTGCCTGTGACCACCAGATAATGACATTTTCGAAAAACGACAATAAAAAAGCCGGAAATCAGATTTCCGGCAAAATGAAAAAAACTCTAAAAAGGACAAATAAAAGTCAGAATTGCTTTACTGCCATAACCGTTCCGGCCGTCAGGTAGGGACTCCCGCCGAAACCGTTTCCGATCAGACAGGGAACCTGAAAAACGGGATTGGCCGGATGACTCCGGTTTTCCTGTTTCTGGTTTTTCTGGCCATGATCAACCAGCTGTTTGACCGTATCGCGTATCTTCCGTTTGTTGATAACCACGTCCATGATTGCACCTTTTCCTTAAAATGATGATCAACCCGTCGGGCAAATGCCTTGTAGGTGAATGCCCTCCGATACGCTTAGAATATTCGCACCATGTGACCGCATCATGACAAGGAAAACATCTGGATGGATGACAACTCGGGAAGACATACTGATAGACCCCGTGTTTTCCCTCCGGTTCTTGCCTTTCAACGTTTTTTTCGTGCAAATACGACCTCTTTTGATTTAGATGGAGCATTTCATACCATCGCCTCAATAACACCATTCAAGCGCAAAGCGGGAAACCCCGTCATCGAATTCATCAATAAGCCTTC
>JAEYIG010000152.1 GCA_023409175.1 Pseudomonadota bacterium | reverse complement strand
CAATATCTGTACACCGACTTATCTGGCAAAACAGGCAAGAAACCTTGCAAAAAAATACAAGTTCGATATTGAAGTCCTGGACAGAAAACAGCTCGAGGCACTGAAAATGGGCAGTTTCCTGTCAGTCGCCAAAGGTAGCGATGAACCTCCGAAATTCATTGTTCTGAAACACATGAACGGAAAATCGAAAGAAGCTCCTGTCGTTCTGGTCGGCAAGGGCATTACGTTCGACTCCGGTGGCATATCATTGAAACCGGGTGCCGCGATGGATGAAATGAAATTCGACATGTGTGGCGCAGCGGCCGTTCTGGGCACGTTCAGGGCCATTGGCGAGCTGGACCTGAAACAAAACGTCATCGGCATCATCCCGGCATGCGAAAACATGCCCTCAGGCCGCGCCAACAAACCCGGCGATATCGTCACATCAATGTCTGGCCAGACAATCGAGATTTTGAATACTGACGCTGAAGGACGCCTGATATTGTGCGACGCGTTAACGTATGCCGAAAAATTCCATCCAGACGTCGTCATCGACATCGCAACCCTGACCGGTTCCTGTGTTGTGGCACTGGGTCACTATAATAGTGGCCTGTTCACCCGACTGGACGATGCACACGACAAACTCGCCGAAAGCCTGATTGCCGCTGCAAAAAGCAGTAACGATCCTGTCTGGCGAATGCCGGTTGAAGACGCTTACCAGGAACAATTGAAATCGAATTTTGCCGATATGGCCAATATCGGCGGACAACCGGCCGGATGCGTGACGGCGGCCTGTTTCCTGGAACGCTTCACGAAAAAATACACCTGGGCCCATCTGGACATTGCCGGAACGGCATGGAAAAGCGGCGCATCGAAAGGCGCGACGGGGCGTCCCGTTCCCCTGCTTTGCACCTGGCTGATTGACCGGGAAAAACAGCGCTAAAGGCACAAAAAAATACGGCTTCAGTGAACATCTGAAGCCGTTATTCTTTATAAACAAGTCCTGCAATTTAATGGACAGAATATCTATCCGGATTGATAAACTTCTGATGAGAAATATTATTCTTCCATCGTGGTTTCAGTTACAGTTTTTGTTTTTTTGACAGTTGCTTTCTTTTTGCCTTGTTTGGCTTTGGTGGCTTTCTGTTTTACAGGCGCGGCCTTGGAACTACGCATTTCAATATCCTGAGCCTGTTTCATGACAGCCTGAGCCGCAGCAGGGTCGGTTGTTTCCACAATTTCAGAAGGTGGATAGTATGTTGCAGCAAACGCTACACCAACAAATGCCGATAACATTGCAAACAAAATCGATTGAGATAATTTCTTCATCATGAGCTCCAAAAAGATTGATACACATTATTTGTGCCTTGCTGACACAATAAGGTCAGAATAAGAAAACAAGCTCAAGGCAATCTTGATTCTACGCAAGAAAATCGCAACATCATTACTACAAACCCCTAAACTGGGCGCAAGTTTTGAAAACATCTATGGATGGTGTGACATTTTTCTGACGACACCATTTTGCAGTCAGTTTTAACAACTCCTTAATGTCCCGTCCGGAAATGTCCTTGAAGTGCGTGATGAGCTGGTCAACAAGCTCGTCGCTCAACGGAAATTCGAACTGCTTTGACAACACATCCCATATCTGTCTGGCTTCATTGGTTCCAGGCACAACATACCGGATAGTCGCGATACAACGCGATGCAATTGCGTCATCCACATCTTCAACCCGGTTCGTCGTCAAAAACAGCAATCCATGGAAGTACTCCAGCGTACGCAAGAATGAAGCCACGACGGCATTGTGATCAATATCATTGCCGCGACGGCGGATATAAACGTCTGCCTCGTCAATCAGCATAACCGCCCCCCAACGCTGGGCACGCTTCAAGACTTTTTCCAGATTTTTTTCGACATTTTCGGAACAGACACCCAATTGTCCGGAATGAACCCGATATAAGGGACGGCCGACGACCTCGGAATATACTTCTGCCGTCAGCGTCTTGCCAAGGCCGGGTGCTCCTTTGCACAATATTGTCGTACCGCCCGATTTCCCGGACACGATATCGTCCATCAAGACATCCATATCCTGCGTCAGGATATCGATCAGGTCACGGTGTTCTTCCGGCAGGATGAGCTTTTCGCGCAGACTGGAATCATATTGATATTCGGCCAGATTATCGACATGAATCCACATATTCGTATGCGTTTCAAGATTGAAACACAATACCTGGGGATGAACAGGAATCTCGTTATAGTTGAGGCCATGACTTTGCCAGAAGGGCGAATCGGTGCGGGTGAAAAAACGCCGGTGAACAAGACCTTCATCATTAATGACCCGGCTCGGCAAATCAAAAAGCACACGCTCGGGAAAATGAGTCCGCTCATCCAGATCGACTTCCATGCCACTTCCCGTTGCCCAGAACTGGCTGTTCATTTTTGGCATGACCTGCGTAAATGTTTTCATCGATTCAAGATAGGCCTTTTTAAGCTCAGGCGTTTCCTTCATGTATCCCTTGGTCGCCAGGACATCGGCAATGCGTTTGAACTGGACATCTTCAATAAAAAAATACGAAATTCTTGTAGAGGGCCTGATCAGATCGTCCTTCCGCGTCGGAATGCTGTTGGCGGTCATATAAACAGCGACACACGGAGGGGCATTTGACGCTTCCTGATAAGCGATGTCCGTCACCAGCCATGGAAGGTGTTCCCCGTTTTCTCCAATCGTGTATAACCAGCCATCAATCGAATTCTGCTTGATATATTCACCCATCGCCTGAGCGAGCACTATCAGGTCGAAAATTTCAATATTGGCAGGATCTTTGGATGCTTCCCGCAATCCGACAATGGTTCCGACCATGGAGCGATCGCCTGCCAGTTTCAACTTTTCCAGCACCCAGTCCTGTGCAACTTCATCCAGCTCATTATAGAAAATGGAGATTTCGTCATCACCCCGCAACAACAGGTAAGCCGGAATGTTTTTGGTCCATTCTGCATCGGTAAAGAATTCTTTTGCCTCTTTGGCAATGGCGGCGGAAATAGTTATGGAGATACCACGAGAAGCTTCATAGTTCATTCAAATACTCCAGGTCGCGAGAAATGTTGGTAAGCGGGAAAAATATTCCATAAGACTAAACCAATTTTAGCAAGTCTGTCTCCCAAAACCTCACCTTTTGACTAATAAAATTTCGTGTGCCATATCGCGACCAGAACAAATTCCGCCCGTGTTGATCATCCCACTTGAAAATTGCTTTACTTCAGACATGGAACTCTTGAAACACTTGTTTGCTCTAATAAATTACTTTGAATTTATTTTTAAGAGGAAACTTATGAAAAAGATTACTTCATGGTTATTTTTGGCTGCATTATCTCTTGGTTTGGTTTCAATGGCATATGCGCAAAATTACAATAGTGCACCAGAGGTTGCATCAACCCTTTATTCAATTAATAAAGCCCAGATTGAAACCAGTCAGATTGCCAAGAACAAGACCATTAATGACTCTGTTTTGAAATTTGCCAATAAAATGATCAATGACCATAAAAATGCCCAGACAAAACTTGATCAGATTTTAAAAAGCAATAATATAAACAGGACGACAAGTGCAGATGCACGTACCATTCGCAGTGAAGCGCGTAAAACGATGCGTGCCATGAAAAAAATCAATGGCATTACATTCGATCAGACTTATATGGATTATGAAATCAATTCCCATAAAAAGGCATTGAATGTCATCAATGATTATATCCTTCCAAGAGTTCAAAATACCGAGCTGAAAGACTATTCCCTTGCAATGAGACAAAACATCATGAATCACTTGCAAGAGGCACAGCAAATCCGGATGAGCATTCAATAAATAACGTCATTGATACGATATTTTCCAATCAATAAAGAGGATTTAATCATGTTAAACGCTCCTGATTCCCGGTCTCAAAAAAAACTGAAGGATGGAATGGAATCTGTTTCAGAACAGATCGAAATTTCCAAGGAAGATTTTGTCAGCGCCGCTGGCAATATCAAGGAAAACATCCAATCGGAATCCGAACGCTTTCAGGAAGACCTGAAGGACTTGAAAGATAAAGTCGTTGACCTGTCCAATACTGGCATGTCGGTCGCGAAACAAACCATTTCGTCCAACATCTCGTCGGCCAGGGTGAAAGCGAACCAGGCGGCACATTGTGCGATGGATCATGCTGAAAAAAGCCTGAAATCCACCGAACAGTATGTGAGACAGAAACCTTACCAGGCGCTTGGTATCGCCTTGGGCGTCGGTTTCATACTGGGCAAACTGATGTCTCGCAGATAAATCACGTCAAAGGAGCGCTTCTGTGTTCAATTCATTAAGAAGAATTAAACAGTTCGGCAAATTCATGCAGGAAAGATCCGGTGATTATGTCCGGTTATTTCTTCTTGAAATTGAAATACAGAAGCAGCACTTTTTTAACAGGCTGATCTGCGTCATTATATTTTCCCTGAGCGTGTTCCTGGCCACACTCTTTCTTGGCGTCGCTTTCATCGTTTCCTTCTGGGATACCCCTTACCGGATTCTTGCAGCATGGCTGGTCTTTGTCGCATTTATATTAATCATGTTCGTTTGCGCATATATTTATTTACGAAACAGAATAAACAGGCCCATGTTTTATGAAATGAAAACCGAACTGAAAAATGATTTAAATCTGATGAAAGACTTATTATGAGCAATCTGAATCAACTTGAAGCTGAAAGAAAGCTTTTACTTCAAAACCTGAAAGTAAAAAGGATCAGCTGGAAACTCCAGTTTATCAAGAATGAGCTTGCTTATAAACGCTATGAAGATTATATGAACCGCTATTTTCCAAGAAGTATTATTTTTAGATTCTTAACCAATTACCCGTCTGTTCCTATATTGGCCATATCATTTCTGTCCGTTAAAAAAAGCAGGCATCTCTTCTTTAATATAATTAAAAAGATTTTCTGATTTCTTCATTCCGATTATCCTGATCTTGTTTTCCGTTGACGATCCTCAAGCACGAAAGATTTGAATACCTGTACTTTTAATTTCTAATTTACTTTATTAATAATGCGGAGGTTAAGATGAGTTATTTACTGAAAGACGTCTATGGCATGTATAAATGCAATGTCGAGGGCGGCATCTGCTTCATGGGCGCCAAAACGCTGATCGGTGATGAAGTGATCGGAAAGAACGGCAAGAAGCTGGGTGAAATCCAGGAACTCATGATTGACATGAAAAACAATAAAGTTGCTTATGTCCTGATGTCATTTGCCGGTTTTCTGGGTATGGGTGAACGCCTGTTTGCCGTTCCATTTTCCGCGTTGAGAAATGACGGCAAGAAAGGCCAGCTATACCTGGATTTTGATGAAGATAAATTCAACAATGCGCCATATATCAATCCGAACGAATGGCCTGATATGACTGACCAGAACTGGATTCGTGAGATTCATGCGTTCTATGGCGTCGAACCTTACCAGATGGGTATGTAAACACTTTAAAAGAAAAAACTATGAGATTCCAAAAAACACTCCTCGCATTCTTTGTCGCCCTGTTCATGGTTACGCTGGCAGGCTGCGCTTCTACAGAAAAACATTCCAGCGCAGCGGAATACATTGACGATGCCGTGATTACGACAAAAGTGAAAGCCGCCTTGTTCGGCGATCCTGACCTCTCCGCAGCCGAAATCAATGTTGAAACCTATAATGGCGAAGTCCAGTTAAGCGGTTTTGTATCGACCAAAGCCCAGATTGCCGAAGCAGTCAAAACAACAAAAACTGTTGATGGCGTCAGAAAAGTCAAAAACAGTCTGCAATTGAAATAAAATCTCCGGCCAGCTAACACTGGCCGATTTTTTATCTGTTCCAGATCCTTTCGAATTCGACAAAAGCATAAGGTATCGATGCGTCAATTTCCCTTCTCGTTTTTTCAACAAATTCTCTTTCAGGCAATTCAGGATAAAACGTTTCTCCATCGAAATCCGCATGGACGATAGACAAATACACCTTGTCCGTTACAGGCAGCGTCTGGCTGAATAATTCGCCCCCTCCACCAATGACAATATCATTCTTGCCAAGTTGTTTCGCCAAATCGAACGCCTGATTGATATCATGTACGACATGCGCTCCCGGTACTTCATAATCCGTTTTCCGGGTGACAATAATCGTCACTCTGTCCGGTAATACGCGTCCAATTGATTCATGGGTTTTCCTGCCAAGAATCAGCGCCTTGCCAACTGTCAACTCCTTGAATATTTTCTGTTCACCCGGAATATGCCAGGGCATCTGGCCATCTTTGCCGATCACCCTATTTTCAGCCATTGCCACTACATGCGATATCGTCATTTAACAATCATTCCCATATTCAATCTATATTGACTGTCACTTACTGCTGTACCTTCAAACGGAACAGCGTACTCTCCAGAAGTTCGTTTTTCGGATCTTTCTCACCAGCCTGTTTGAACAAATCCCGGGCGCCATCCTTATCGCCTTTGACCCATAACACTTCGCCAAGATGAACGGCAATTTCAGGATCCTGCCGAAGCTGATAGGCACGACGCAATTGCTGTTCGGCTTCCGTCATTTTCCCTTGTCGGAACAACACCCATCCCATACTGTCAGTAATGAAAGGATCATTTGGAGCCAGCTGCATCGCTTTTTCAATCAGGGCCTGTGCTTCGTCCAGCCTTACGTTCCGATCTGCCAGAGAATATCCCAATGCATTGTATGCCTGCTGATAGCCGGGGTCGATCCCGATAATCTTTCTCAACGCAATTTCCATCTCACCATACTTGCCCAGATTTTCCGCCGTCAGGGCATAGTCATAAAGGATATTGGAACTTCTAGGAAATTCGTCCATTCCTTTCTTGAGAACGTCCAGGGCATCATATGGCTTTTTGGCATCCCGCAATATCTGCGCTTCAGTCAGCAAAAGGCGTTCCTTTTCGTATGGATTCTCATTCTCGAGTTCTGCAATGATCTTGCGAGCTCTCTGTATATTACCTTTCTTGGCATAGATCTGGGCTCTTTTCACCTCGACATTCAAAGACACATCGTCTTCCTCATCCTGCGCGATTTTATCCAGCCATTCCAGTGCCTTGTCGTACTGATGTTTTTCTTCCGCTATTTGCGATAACAAAAACAAAACCTGTACAGAGTCCCTGCTTTCTTTTTGCTGTCTGGATGCTGTACCCAGATATTCCGTCAGGTATTCTTCAGCCTTATCATAATCATTTTGCTGAATAGACAGCAGGCCAAGAGAATATAAAACCATCAAATCTTCTGGTTGGGAAAGGCGGATTTTTTCAAACTCGCCTCTGGCCTTGTCATATTGTTTCTGCTTGACCAACAAACGCGCTGCAGCTATCCGGACTTCACGGGATTCCGGATATTTCTCCAGGAACCTTGAAAGGATCTCTATGGATTCATTGGTGTCGGAAGACGCCTGAGCCCATGCAAGAACAGCCGTTTCAGAATCTGGCTTCAAGGCAAGAGCCTTTTGAGCCTCCTCTTTCGCACGCTGGGAGTCGCGATTGACATACGCTGAAATCGACAGGGCAATATGCGCCTCTGCCATATTTGAATAAGGAGCCAACACATCTTCCATCACAGCGAATGCAGCCGCTTTGTCGCGTGTGCCGGCCAGTATCTGCTGAAACTGGAAAAACAGGACCGGGCGTTCGGCCGGAGAGGCTTTGGCCAGCCGTGACGCGAAGATATCCCTGACTTCCCCCAGCCTGTCTTCAACAACCAGAAATCCCAGAAAAAACCTTTCGGCTTCCGTTGATTGCGGAGCCAGTTCATGCCATAAACGGGTTGCTTCCAGGGCATCCCTGGATTTTCTTGCCTTGACAGCGATTTCTGCAGCCCTTCTTGCCAGACGAGGGTCTTTTGTTTCTTTCGCTACATCCAGCATGGAATCAAAAGCATAGACTTCCAGGCCCCGCTGTTCAGCAACATCTGCACTCAGGATCTGGTACATGAGATCGCTCGTCAGGGGAATTTGCGGCAACGGCTCAGACTGGTTTGCTGGCTGCTCATCCGGCGGCAGCAAATCATCCGTTTTATTCACGTCGTTCTGCTTCGTTTCCGGCTTGGCCTTTTGCTCAATACCTTTCGCGGCAGGCATATTCTTGTTGGATGTGCCTGCAGCCAAGGCAGGAGTGCCACATAACAATGCCGCGCAGAAAACAGCCAGCATTCGGAGGGGAAATTTACCTTGCATTAACGTTTTTGGCATTTTAGACATTATCAGGCTAAAGAAGACAATATGATTCTACAGGTTTCGATTATATGATTATCGAATCCATATCATCATCCGGTTATTGTTACAGATAATACCGATTTTTTGTGTTTTACTACAACTAATGGAATAAATTACTGCCTATTTTCGAAAAATAATATATAATGTTTTTCTTCGCGGCTGTAGCTCAGCTGGATAGAGTACTTGGCTACGAACCAAGGGGTCGTGGGTTCGATTCCTGCCAGCCGCGCCATATTTGAACGGATCAGTTAGAAATAACTGGTCCGTTTTTCATTTCTG
>JAEYIG010000104.1 GCA_023409175.1 Pseudomonadota bacterium | reverse complement strand
CGAAGCGGCCGCTTCAATGGCGACTCTCGGCAAATCCCTCGGCAAGACACTGTTCCTGTAAAGGGCATCCTGCTTGTCGAAAATATCGGACGATGGCATGGAAACGACTCTGGCAGGGATGTTTTTCCTGGCCAGTTCATCGGCGGACTTCATCGCCAGTTCAACTTCCGAACCCGTTGCGATCAAAATCACTTTTGCATCCGGCGTGTCTTTAAGGATATAGCCGCCCTTCCAGATATTACCGATCTGCTCCGGTGTCCTTTCAAAATAAGGCAGCCCCTGACGTGACAGGATCAGGACACTTGGTGTCTGTCGTTTCTTTACAGCATTCGCCCACGCAATCGCCGTTTCCACCGTATCGCATGGACGCCAGTTTTCCAGTCCGGGAATCAGTCTGAGGCTGGCTATCTGTTCGATCGGCTGATGCGTAGGGCCGTCTTCGCCTACGCCGATGGAATCGTGCGTGAAAACGTAAATCGTACCAATCTGCATCAGTGACGACATCCGGATCGCGTTCCGGCAATAATCCGAGAAAGTCAGGAACGTACCGCCAAACGGGATGAAACCGCCATGCAGGACAATGCCGTTCATGATGGCCGACATGCCAAATTCACGGACTCCGTAATTGATGTAATTGCCTTCTTTGCCTTCACGGACCGGAACACAGCCTTTCCAGTTCGTCAGATTTGAACCGGTCAAATCAGCAGACCCACCGAGGAACTCGGGCAATGATGGTGCCAGAGCGTCAATAGCGTGCTGACTGGATGCGCGTGTTGCCAGTTTTTCTTTTTTGGAAACGCAATCCGCAACGTAATTGCTAACGACCTCGTCGAAATTGGCAGGGAGTTGTCCGGTTATCCGGCGTACCAGTTCATTGGCTTCTGTCGGATATTTCTCACTGTATTTTTCAAACAGTGCATTCCAGGCGGATTCCAGCGCATGTCCGCTCTTGCGGGCATCCCATGCGGTATAGACATCTTCAGGAATTTCAAAAGGAGGGTATTTCCATCCAATTGCCTTGCGGGTTGCCGCGATTTCCTCATCGCCCAGCGGCGCCCCATGCGCCTTGTTCAGGCCAGCCTTGTTGGGAGAGCCCTTGCCGATCACGGTCTTGCAGCAGATCAGGGTGGGCTTGTCGGATTTCTGTGCGGCGACGATGGCGGCATCGACCGCTTCCACATTGTGGCCATCCACATCACGGATCACGTTCCAGCCATACGCCTCGAAACGTTCCGGCGTATTGTCGGTAAACCAGCCCTTGACGTTGCCGTCGATGGAAATGCTGTTGTCGTCGTACAGGGCGATCAGCTTGTTCAGCTTCCATGTACCTGCCAGTGAACAGGATTCATGAGAAACGCCTTCCATAAGACAACCGTCTCCGAGGAAAACGTAAGTATAGTGATCGACGAGATCGAAACCGGGCTTGTTGAATTCTTCCGCCAGCAGTTTTTCGGCGAGTGCCATACCGACCGCATTGGAAATGCCCTGTCCCAGTGGGCCGGTTGTCGTATCGATTCCCGGAGTGAGGTGGACTTCCGGATGGCCCGGCGTTTTGGAGCCGAACTGACGGAAGTTCTTGATGTCTTCCATCGTGAGGTCGTAACCTGTCAGGTGCAGCAAAGCGTACTGGAGCATCGAACCATGGCCATTGGACAAAATGAAACGGTCGCGATTGAACCAGTTCGGGTTTGCCGGATTGTGACGGTAATGTCCAGACCATAATGCGACGGCGATATCCGCCATGCCCATCGGCATTCCGGGGTGTCCTGAATTCGCTTTTTGAACTGCATCCATCGCCAGAGCACGGATTGCACTGGCCATTTTGGTAACAGGTAATGTATTGTTCATAGCTGCCAAATAAATAAAAGATTAAAGGCATAATTGATGAAACATTATGCCGACCGGGCTTTTCCTTGTATTCTATCAGAGACTAAACCCCAGATTAAAATCAATCTATCGGCTTCACTTTGACATGACCCGTCTTTTTTGCGACTTTCCCCTTGTTGTCGGCACAAATATTGATCTTCCCAAAGAGACATCCAGACACATCCACGTCCTGCGCTTGTCTCCCGGAAACGAAATCGTTCTTTTCAACGGAACCGGAGGGGAATATCCGGCAAGGATAACCGCCCTCGACAAGACAAAAGCAAGTGTCAACATCCTTTCCCACGATCGGCGTGAAGTGGAACTGCCTTACAAAATCACACTGGCGCAAGCCCTTCCTGAGGCAGGGAAAATGGACTGGATCATTGAAAAAGCCGTTGAACTGGGCGCCTCCGCCATTCAGCCTCTTGCCGCCCGGCGCTCAGTCGTTCGCCTTAATGCGGAACGGGCTGAAAAAAGACTGGCAAGATGGCTAACCATCGTGACCGCCGCCTCAGAACAGTGCGGAAGGAACACGCTACTTCAAATAGGTGAACCGCTTGGTTTCAATGCTTTCATCGAAAATTCCGGAGAACCGCTACGGGTCATGTTCACTCCAAGAGCATCTGAAACCCTCGCCACATGGGCAGCCAAACAGGCTCCTCAATCCATTACGATAATGATCGGCCCGGAAGGGGGGTTTTCACCTGAAGAAGAGGAACTTGCCATTCAAAATGGAGTCATTCCATTGTCAATGGGCTCCAGAATCCTCAGGACGGAAACGGCAGGAGTGGCCGCCATTGCCGCCATCAATGCCTTATGGGACAAGGATCACGAATCCTCTTGAATAGGAACGGTCATGTCGGGAAAAACCGAAAAAGACAAAATGCTGGCGGGGGAACCTTATTTTTCAAACGATCCTGTCCTTGTCAGGGAACGCGACCATGCCTTTGAACAATCACGGCGATACAATTCCCTGGCGACCAGCAGGAAAAAAGAAAAACTGGATATCCTGAAATCCCTTTTCGGAACCTGTCCTGATGATCTTGAACTCGTCCCCGCCTTTCATTGCGATTACGGCTACAACATCCATTTAGGTCACCATTTTTACGCCAATACGAACTGTGTCTTTCTGGACTGTGCGGAAATCAGGATCGGCAATTATGTCTTTCTGGGCCCAAACGTCCAGCTGTATGCGGCGACCCATCCCCTTGATCCGGCATTGCGCCGACAGGGCATTGAATCGTCCAGACCGATAAGGATCGAAGACGATGTCTGGATTGGCGGGAACACTGTCATCAATGCAGGCATTACGATCGGTACCGGAACGACTATCGGCTCCGGCAGCGTCGTCACGAAAGACATACCGCCTTACGTTTTGGCTGCCGGTAACCCTTGCAGGGTCATACGCCAGTTAAAATAAACCCTGCGGCATCCTAACCGGCATCATTCAATGTAGCCGAATGTTCACGGGTCGCATGGAACCTGACCTTCGGCCAGCGTTCTTGCGTCAGGCGCAGATTCACGCCGGATGTTGCCAGATATGTCATATTGCCTGCGGCGTCGTAAGCGACGTTATGGGCCAGCGATCTTTCAAAGTCGGACAGCATTTTCCTGTCGTCGCAGGAAACCCAGCGCGCGCTGCTGGTACTCGTGCTTTCGAAAACGGCATCCACGCCGTATTCATTCATCAGGCGGCTGGCAACGACTTCAAACTGAAGCACGCCGACTGCCCCCAGGATCAGGTCGCTTCCCAAAACAGGCTTGAAAACCTGAACGGCGCCTTCTTCACCCAACTGCTGCAAGCCCTTGTGCAATTGCTTGACCTTCAATGGGTTGCGAATCCTGACACTGCGGAAAATTTCCGGGGCAAAGAAAGGAATGCCCGTGAACTGCAGAACCTCGCCTTCGGAAAAACTGTCCCCGATCTGCATATTGCCGTGATTCGGCAAACCGATAATATCCCCTGCATATGCTTCTTCTACCTGTTCGCGGGAAGAAGCCATGAAAGTTACAACACTGGAAACCTTGATATCCCGGTTCAATCTCAGGTGTTTCAGGCGCATTCCGCGTTCGAACCGGCCTGAGGTTACCCTCAGGAAGGCAATACGGTCCCGGTGAGCGGGATCCATATTGGCCTGGATCTTGAAAACGAAACCGGAAAAAGCGGTTTCCGTCGGCTCGACCTTGCGCTGGATCGCTTCCCTCCCAAGAGGTGGACGCGCCCAGTCCAGCAAAGCGTTCAACACTTCACGGACGCCGAAGTTGTTGATGGCGGAGCCGAAAAATACCGGAGTCAACGTACCGGCAAGGAATTCTTCCAGAACAAACGGATTGGAAGCCCCCTTGACCAGTTCGACTTCCATCTTCAGCTGTTCCATTTCCATCGGGAACATTTCCATCAGGCGCGGGTTGTCGATTCCCTTGATGACTTCAAATGTCTGGTCTGCCTTTTCATTGCCCGGAGCAAACAGCATGATCTCATCGTTCAACAGATGATAAACCCCCCGGAAATTCTTGCCCATACCAATCGGCCAGGTCACAGGCGTACTGCGGATATGCAGAACCGTTTCCAGTTCGTCGAGCAATTCCAGCGGATCCCTTGCTTCACGGTCCATCTTGTTCATGAACGTAATGATCGGCGTATTGCGCATCCGGCAGACTTCAAGCAGCTTGATCGTCTGCGCTTCAACACCGTGACCGGCATCAATCACCATCAAAGCCGTATCGACAGCCGTCAGGACGCGATAGGTATCTTCGGAAAAGTCCTGATGCCCGGGGGTATCGAGCAGATTGACGATATGGTCCCGATATTCGAACTGCATCACCGAGCTGGCGACCGAAATGCCGCGCTGCTTTTCGATTTCCATCCAGTCTGAGGTCGCATGGCGGGCGCTTTTTCGCGCCTTGACTGTACCCGCCATCTGAATGGCGCCTGAAAACAGCAACAGTTTTTCGGTCAATGTGGTTTTACCGGCGTCAGGGTGCGAAATAATGCCGAAAGTACGACGTCGGGCGACTTCACGGGCGATTTTCTTTGATAAATTGTCTTTGGATTCAGAGGTCGAAAGGGCGTCGACAACTTCTGGATTTTCCGAATCGGAAGGAACAGTCATTGTGTGCAGGATTTGAGCTAAATTTTAGGAGTTTAGCGTTTCTTCAAAAGAAAGTGAATTCAATCAGTTGAAAAGGCTAATAAAAGGTATAATTATAAATTGCTTCAAACCATTTCTGTTCACAGAAATTCAAACTCTTCACAGTACACGGGGGCGACTTGGATTCGACAGGGGTTACAAAGCAGAACAGGGCATATCGAGGGCTGGTGACCTCGTAAATCCATCCAGAAAAAAAGTAAACGCTAACGATAATAGTTACGCATTAGCCGCTTAATCCCGGCTATCCCTACACTGTTTCTTTCCTGGGGCAGGCCGCAAGGCACGTAGGGTCATATACAGGAAATCGTCTTGAGTCGGGTTACTTGGCTCAGGATTAAATTCAAGGTAACTCGCCTGGTTGCAGCGTGCGTGTCCGCGTCAGTCAGG
>JAEYIG010000093.1 GCA_023409175.1 Pseudomonadota bacterium | reverse complement strand
CGATATCCGCAATTTTATCGATATATCGGGAAACCTCGTCAGCAGGATGCCCTGTGTCCGATGTTTTCTGCAAGATCGTTCACACCGTTTCTTTTACCGCATGAAACGGTTCATCAACACCTTTTTCAGGCTCCGGTATCGCCTTCGATATACCGGCATCTTCTTCCTGAAAAGCCGTCATTTTCCGACCTGATCGGCTGTTACAGGTCAGTCAGGCACATCCCTTGAGTCAATCCTGAAGAAATCCTGACAGGTTTCCGGGCGGGAATGGGACGCTCGATAAACGACGTCTGAGTTTCTATCGGGAAACAGATATTTTTGCAAACCCGCCACTGAAGTCGCGGGTATGGGCAGGTATTTTCCGTTACCCCGGAAAAACGTGAAAAACATCCCGAAAAAAGAGGGGATGAAAGCGGATGAGGCGACGGAAAAACGGAATAAAGGAAAAAGAAATGAAAATGAAAAGAAATGGCCGGACGGTGTCGAATGACAGAATGCAAGGACGGAATGCGGTATCGGAAGTGTCGAACGGATGTGAAAAAAGAAAGGAAACAGGTTTTTCCGGTTTTTTTGATGGTTTGTCCTGGAATCGTTCCCGTTTCAAGAGAACAGTTGTGTATTCCGCTCTTTTTATGTCGGCTTTTTGTATTTCCAATACCGTTTTCGCCGAGGATAATTGCCAGGACAGCAGGACTTGTGATTATGAACACGAAAAAACCCAGGCCGTTACGGATAAGTATATCCATATCAAGGAGGATGTTAAGTTAACAAACGCCCCCCTTAACTTTGGGGTCTCAGGATATGCAAATGGCGAAACACGGGAATTTCGTAACAACAGTTGGATTGTAAGCGGGTCTTCGGATTCCGATCTGGGGCCGGTAGTTGGAGCACATCTTCAAAGTAATGGGCCGATTGACTGGAAAATCTCGGACAACAGCTTCAAGATTGATGGGAATATTACCAGCAGGCTGATGTACGGCATACAGATAAATCACAATGACGAGTTGAATGCATCTGTTTCCAATACAACACTGGAAATTGCAAATGGAACTTATAACGCTGTTGTTGCGGTTGCATTTACCGGCGCATCAAAGAAAGCATCCGTTGATAATACTCATCTGATTATTAGCGGAGGAAAATTCGATAGTTCGGCACAAATCGTAGGGGTTCTGGCACCCAATCCCGATACAGCAGAAGTAACGAACACTTCCGTTTCATTGACTGGAAAGCCTGACCTCAATGGTGCCATATTGTTTTCGACAACTGCGGATAACTATCGGAACAGTACGCTGACGGTCGCTCTGGAGCACAGTACCAATCTTGCTGAGGCACAGAGATTTTCCTCATTCGATCTCCGGGCGACCACCATACTGGACAAGCCAGCCCTCACGGTCGGCCAGCTGGATCTTGCCGGCGCTACGGTAAGCGTCAGTCCCCAATTTTCCCAAGATGAATTGCCGACGCTCCAATCGGGTGACAAGACGTATATTCTGGCGTCTGAAAACGGTTTGAATACCGACAACGCACACTTTACCAATATTGATTTGAAAACATCCCAGGAATCCCTCGGAGCGGTTTACAACTTTGACGTTTTGGCTGAGGACAAGCAGATCGGGGTCAAATTTGTCGATAGCAAGGCCAATCCGAAAGCCGAATCTTTCAGTCAGGTACCTTTGGCCTCGCTGGGATTGCTGGCGCAGGCCGCCAATATGCTGGAGTATGTCAGGGCCGCTCCCGTTTTTGGTACGGTCAGGATGGAGAAAGGAGAATTCGATGATGAAAATCTGGAATTGCATGGAACGCATTTCATCTTCGGGGGCGGAAGGAATTTCAAAAATGATTCAGACGAGGTATTGGTAGCCGGTTTCATCGAAGCCGGAGAGGGAGACTATGAAGCGACGGGACGTTTTGAAAATACCCCGATCAGGGCGGAGGGTGACAGCCGTTATGCGGGGGGTGGCCTGCTGGTTCGCCAGACAATGACCGGGGGAGACTGGAAAGGTTTCTACTGGGAAGGGGCACTGAGAATAGGGAAGATCGATTCGGACTATTCCAGTACCTTCACCGACAGTCTGGGTAACCGGGCCAGATTCGATATGGACAACCTTTATTATGGCGCCCAGCTGAATGTCGGCTATGAATGGAAACTGTCTGAACGTTCCAGCCTGACCCCGTATGTCAAGGGATTGTGGACGCATCTGGAAGGGGATTCTGTCGATTTATATGGTGAAAAACTCCAGTATGGCGATACGGATATGTTCAGACTCAGGGCCGGGGGCACGTATGCCTGTCAGGTGAATGAAAATGTGGCGTTGACATTGGGTTTGGGGTATGACCATATCTTCAATAGCGAACAAAACATGAAAATCGATAATCGTGTACTGGATTCCGGCAATATTGACGGAGGTTCAGCCATGCTGGAACTTGGCGTGAAACTGACGCCTCCCGATACGAAAAACCTTGAGATCGAAGTCATGGCCCGGGGATTCAAAGGCAATTACGACGCGATTGCCGGTATTGTGAATGTGAGTTACAGGTTTTAGGTGAAGCCCCGGAACCGGCGGGGCCAACGAACCCGCATCCCCGTCGGCAGGGGTGCGGGTTTTGTTTTGGTCTCTGACAGGATGGGAAGGAGCGTCATATACAATATTCGGGAAAAGTACGGAAACAGGGGAGGCTGACATTTCACTTTGAAGAACGTCATCAACCCCGGTTTCATGAAAGGTACACATGCTTCAGGGGCTGTTTCAACCAGTTATCGGTTTCCGATCGGCCATGTGTCCTGTTTTTTCCGTCAAATGTCATCCGCATGACACATGAAACTATGGGAGGTTTTCTCTATCTGATAAGATGGCACCATCTTTTGAAGCGGAGCGATCCATGCAATGCACGATTGAAATTTTCGACCGCGGCCAATGGCAGGCCTGCTGTACTGTTGAAACGGAAAATCCGTCGGCAGGAGCCGCTTCGCCGTCTGTTTTGACTTATCTTCCGGATTATGCCGAAAACGGCCGGATTCCCGTTTCCATCCATTTCCCGATCCAAAAAGAACCCTATCATCTGGATCACTGGCCATCTTTCCTGCTGGACATGCTGCCGCGTGGGGAAGGGCGGGAATATCTCCTGTACGAATGCCATATCCCGGAAGACGTCGCTTCCGACTGGAAGCTGTTGCTTGTCGGGGCGATCACGCCTGTGGGGAATTTGCGCATTGCCGAAGCGGCGGCGTTTTACCGGGACTTTATCGCCAGAAAAGCGCCGCTGTGGGTCAACCGGGGATTCACGATCAGGGAAATCCTTGAACGGAGTGAAAATTTCATCGAATACCTTGAGGAACACGGCATGTTTTCGGCCGGGACGACGAGCCTGCAGGGAAAGACGCCCAAATTCCTTTTGACTCAGGGAAAGGACGGCCTGTGGTATGCGGATGCCGCGTTGCCGGATGAGAAGGCCGGACGCCATTATCTGGTGAAACTGTCAAGAGGTCGCAATCTGGCAGACTGGAAAATCCTGGAAAACGAAGCCCCATACATGCGTGTAGCCCATGAAATGGGGCTTGACGTTGCCGAGTTGCCAAAATGGCAGAGCGACATGCTGTTCATTCCGCGTTTCGACCGTGAGGTGACCGGTGAAGGCGTGATCCGCCACCCTCAGGAAAGCATTTCCTCGCTATGCGGTTTCGTCGATCCTTCCGTCAGACGTTCCCATAATGCTGTCCTGAAGGCATTGAGGCAAATCGCTTCCGATCCGTTTGCGGCGACGGTGGAATACCTGAAACGGGACATTCTCAATATGGCGATGGGCAATATCGACAACCATCCGTACAATACGGCTATCCGAACGGTTGACGGGAAGACGGGGCTCGCGCCCGTTTACGACTTTTCGCCGTCTTACCTGCTGACGGATGACATCGAACGTTCACTGGAATGGGTCGATGGCAAAGGCGATATCCTCGATAACTGGAACGACATTCTCGACAGCCTGGATATCCCTGCACAAGAGATGGCTGCCGTCCATCTTGAAATCGACCGGTTCGGACGCAAGCTGGAAACCCTGCAGGACATCATGATGCGGCAGGGGGTGGACGGGGACATCATTGACGCCCGTTACTACAGTATCCAGAACCTGCGTTCCCAGCTGAAAAACTGACGGTATCCGGTTTCCGCTCAGTTCTGATACAGGCTTTTCAGCAGGGCGATCTCTTCTGCATGGCCGGGCAGTTCATTCGGCGTTTCCAGACAGAAGGGCAATTCTTTCAGTTTCGGGTGATTGATGAGGCGGGCAATCGCTTCGATGCCGATCGTTCCTTCCCCGATTCTGGCGTGCCTGTCCTTGTGGCTGCCAAAAGGTATCAGGCTGTCATTCAGGTGAATGGCGTGCAGGCGATTCAAGCCGATAATGGAATCGAATTCTTCCAGTACATCGTCGAGCCGGTTGACGATGTCGTAACCGGCAGACCAGACGTGGCAGGTATCCAGACAGACGCCGGTTTTCGGATGATTGCCGCAGCCATCGAGTATGGCTTTCAGTTCCTCAAAGCGTCCGCCGACTTCGCTGCCTCCTCCTGACATGGTTTCCAGAAGCAGCATCGGTTCGGGTTCGCTTTCCAGAACCCTGTTCAGGAGTTCGATGATCAGTTCGATACCGTTCCCGATGCCCTGTCCGACATGGCTGCCCGGATGGAAGTTGTAGAGGTTGCCGGGCAAGAGCGTCATCCGCTTCAGGTCATCCAGAATCGTTTCATAGGCAAATTTGCGCAGTCGTTCGTCTTTGGCGCACGCATTCAAGGTATAGGGAGCATGGACGACGATGGGAGCGAATCCGTTTTCGTCCATGAGTTGCTTCAAGGCCAGAACGTCGGCCGGGTCAAGTGCTTTTGCCGAGCCGCCACGGGGATTGCGCATGAAGCACTGGAAGGTATTCGCGCCGATGGAAAGCGCGTCTTTTCCCATGTTGAAAAATCCTTTTGAAACA
>JAEYIG010000021.1 GCA_023409175.1 Pseudomonadota bacterium | reverse complement strand
TGGCTCGTGTTTTCATCAAAGCAGGCTCCGGCAAAATCACCGTTAACGGCAAACCGGCTAACGAATATTTTTCCCGCGAAACCGGCCTGATGGTCATTCGCCAGCCTCTGGAACTGACCGAAAACCTTGAACGTTTCGACATTCTCGTCAACGTCAAGGGTGGCGGTGAATCCGGCCAGTCCGGTGCAGTCCGTCACGGCATCAGCCGCGCTCTGGTTGACTACGACGCAGCCCTGAAACCGGCACTGTCCAAAGCAGGTTTCATTACCCGCGACGCACGTGAAGTAGAACGTAAAAAAGTTGGCCTGCGCAAAGCCCGCCGCGCCAAACAGTTCTCCAAACGTTAATACAATACTTTACCGTCTGGAATTCTGTTCCAGACCTGTATTTTCAAAGTCGTCTGGCTTCGGTCAGGCGACTTTTTTTTCTGATTTTTTCCAGCGGGCAAATATCGGTTAATGCCGTTACAATAAACCCCGTATTCTTTTTTCAATGAGGCCAGAATGATCAAAGTCGGAATTGTCGGTGGCTCAGGTTATACCGGAGTCGAACTGCTGCGCATACTGTCAGCCCATCCGGAAGTCCTGTTAACCACCATTACGTCCCGTGGTGACAATGGTGTCAAGGTGGCCGACATGTTCCCGTCACTGCGCGGCATCGTCGATCTGGCCTTCTCCGCCCCCGAAGAAGCGAACCTGCAGGATTGTGATGTCGTATTCTTCGCGACGCCACATGGCGTTGCCATGTCCCACGCGAAAGAACTGCTCGACGCGGGCGTCAAAATCATCGACCTTGCAGCCGACTTCAGGCTGAAAGATACAGCCGAATTCGAAAAATGGTATGGCATGCCTCACGCCTGCCCGGACATCCTCATGGAAGCGGTCTACGGCCTTGTCGAAGTCAACCGTGAGGCGATCAGAAAAGCTCGCGTCATCGGACTGGCAGGCTGCTATCCGACCTCCGTACAGCTTGGCTTTGCGCCCCTGTTGACGCAAGGCAAGGCACTCGTCAATGAATCCGGCCTGATCGCCGATTGCAAATCGGGCGTATCCGGCGCGGGACGCCGTGCGGCTGTCGGCTCCCTTTTTTCGGAATCCTCCGACAATTTTCATGCGTATGGCGTGAAAGGACACCGTCACCTTCCCGAAATCGTGCAGGGTTTGAAGGCGCTGACCGGCAATACCCGTGACATCGGATTGACTTTCGTTCCCCATCTGACTCCGATGATCCGTGGCATACACTCGACCCTTTATGCAACCCTGAAACCGGAAGCACGGGACATCGACTTCCAAAACCTGTACGAAAACCATTTCCGTAACGATCCGTTTGTCGATGTATTGCCTGCCGGCTCGCATCCGGAAACGCGTTCCGTGCGTGCGTCCAATTACCTGCGCATGGCCGTACACCGCCCGGGAAATGGCGACACGCTTGTTATCCTCGTCGTGGAAGACAATCTCGTCAAAGGGGCTGCCGGACAGGGCGTCCAGAGCATGAACCTGATGTTCGGCCTGGACGAAACGACTGGTTTGAAACAGGTTCCCGTCATGCCATGAGGCGTGACAAACAGGATTTTCCGATCGTGTTTATAATGAACACCATCCATCAAATACCGGAGTGAAAAAATGAGTGACAACCAAGAAATGCCAACACCGATCAATTTCACCGACAGCGCGGCCAAAAAAGTAGCCGAACTGATCGCTGAAGAAGGCAACCCGAACCTGAAACTGCGTGTTTTCGTACAGGGTGGCGGATGTTCCGGTTTCCAGTACGGCTTCACCTTCGATGAAAAAGTGAATGAAGACGATACGTCCATGATAAAAGACGGCGTCGAACTCCTGATCGACCCGATGAGCTACCAGTATCTTGTCGGTGCCGAAATCGACTACAAGGAAGACATCAATGGCGCCCAGTTCGTCATCAAGAACCCGAATGTCACCTCGACCTGCGGATGCGGTTCCTCATTCGCACCATAAGCATGGATTTCCGGAAAAAGGACGCGCAAGAGTGCGTCCTTTTTTTGTATCCCGAAACGGACAGAACAGGATCTGTCAGCTTCATCAACTCCAGCAGATTTTCCTGACCTTTGCTATACTTGACTAAAATATTCAACTAATCGAGAATACGCATCTTTAATCAGGTATGCCATGCGACTGACAACCAAAGGACGATTTGCCGTTACCGCCATGATCGACTTGACCCGGAATCAGGAGAAAGGGCCCGTTTCCCTTGCCGGGATCAGTGACCGACAGGATATTTCCGTCGCGTATCTTGAGCAGCTTTTCTCAAAACTACGCCGGAAAAATCTGGTCAAATCGATTCGGGGACCGGGTGGCGGCTACATTCTGGCAAATGACGCCGCCGACATTACGGTGGCGGATATCGTTTTTGCGGTGGATGAACCGCTGGATGTCACGCGTTGCGGGGGCAACGGCAATTGTGCGAAAGGCAGCATCAAATGCATTTCGCACAATCTGTGGGCCAGCCTGAACGAAAGAATTATTGATTATCTGGAATCCGTGCCGCTATCGGAACTTTCAGGGACAGAACCTTCGAAGGCGATGAAAAAAAGCGGCGGGGACAACACATTACTTTTTGCAAAACCGGCAGAATAAAAGGAAAAGAGCATGACCAATCCATCAACACCAACCCAATGCAGCATACTGAAGGGCATCGTCCGCGATGACTCCCGTCCTGTATATATGGATTATTCCGCTACGACGCCGGTCGATCCCCGCGTGGCTGAAAAAATGATCCCATACCTGTGCGAAAAATTCGGTAATCCGGCATCCAACAGCCACATGTATGGATGGGAAGCGGAAAAAGCGGTGGAAGAAGCCCGTGGGCATGTCGCCGCGCTGATCAATGCCGATCCGCGTGAAATCGTCTGGACGTCCGGAGCGACTGAAGCGAACAACCTGGCATTGAAAGGCGCTGCCCAGTTCTACAAAACCAAAGGCAAGCACATCATTACCGTCAAGACGGAACACAAGTCCGTCCTGGACACATTCCGTGAACTGGAACGCGAAGGCTTTGAAGCCACTTATCTCGACCCGCAGGAAAACGGGCTGATCACGCTGGAATCGCTCGAAAAGGCCATCCGCCCGGACACGATTCTGGTCTCCGTCATGATGGTCAATAATGAAATCGGTGTTATCCAGCCAATCGACGAAATCGCCGAACTGTGCCGCAGCAAAGGCATCATTTTCCATTGCGATGCTGCACAGGCTGTTGGAAAAATGGAAATCGACCTGCAAAAAACGAAAGTCGACCTGATGACCATGACCGCGCATAAAATCTGCGGACCGAAAGGTATTGGTGCCCTGTTCGTCCGCCGCCGTCCGCGCGTCCGGCTGGAAGCCCAGATGCATGGAGGTGGCCATGAACGCGGCATGCGTTCGGGTACGCTCCCGACTCACCAGATCGTCGGCATGGGCGAAGCCTATCGCATCGCCAAAGAAGAAATGACTGAGGAAGTCGCCCGCATGAAAGTGCTGATCAAACGTCTGGCAGATGGCCTGAGCGACATCGAAGCGGTCGTATTCAACGGCGATATGGAACACCGGATTCCCTACAACCTGAATGTCAGCTTCAATTATGTCGAAGGCGAATCAATGATGATGGCAATGAGAGGGCTTGCCGTTTCTTCCGGTTCTGCCTGCACATCCGCCAGCCTCGAACCGTCCTATGTGTTGCGCGCGCTGGGACGCAGCGATGAACTGGCCCACAGCTCGATCCGTTTCTCCATCGGACGCTTCACGACCGAAGAGGAAATAGATTACGCGATCGACCTGGTCAAGACCCAGGTTGCCAAGCTGCGTGAGCTGTCTCCTTTATGGGATATGTACAAGGAAGGCATCGATATCAACACCATTCAGTGGGCTGCCCATTAAGCTGCCTGCATAAAGGATGAGAGGATTAAAAAATGACTTACTCGAATAAAGTGCTGGACCATTACGAAAATCCCCGCAATGTCGGCAGTTTCGACAAGGACGACGACTCGGTCGGCACCGGCATGGTCGGTGCCCCTGCTTGTGGCGACGTCATGAAACTCCAGATCAAGGTCAATTCCGACGGTATGATCGAGGACGCACGATTCAAGACATACGGTTGCGGTTCCGCCATCGCTTCCAGCTCGCTGGTGACCGAATGGGTCAAGGGCAAATCGCTTGACGAAGCCCTGCAGATCAAGAATTCGGAAATTGCGGAAGAACTGGCTCTGCCGCCCGTAAAAATCCACTGTTCGATTCTGGCCGAAGATGCCATCAAGGCAGCTGTCGACGACTACCAGAAGCGGCAGGAAAACAAGAACAAATAAACACAGGTTTCAATCAGGAGGATTCATGTCTATCACTTTGACTGAAAAAGCAGCCAACCATATCAGCCGTTTCCTGCAACGGCGCGGCAAGGGTGTCGGTTTGCGTTTCGGCGTCCAGACAACCGGCTGTTCGGGAATGTCTTATAAACTCGAATATGTCGATGAACCGGCTGCCGAGGATCTTGTATTTGAGTCTCATGGCGTGAAAGTTTTCGTCGATCCGAAAAGCCTGCCCTATCTGGATGGTACCGAACTGGATTTTGCGCGTGAAGGCTTGAATGAAGGGTTCAAATTCTACAATCCGAACGTCACGGATTCGTGCGGATGCGGCAACAGTTTCAAGGTCTGACTTTCGCCAGAGCCATTTATGCAAAATCATTTTGAGCTCTTCAACCTGCCGGTACAATTCACCATTGACCGGCAGGCGCTGGATAAAGCGTACAAGGAAATACAAAGCCTTGTTCATCCTGACCGTTTCGTCACGGCAACTGAAGCGGAAAAACGCACAGCCATGCAATGGGCAGCGATGGCTAACGACGCATACCATATCCTGCGCAATCCGATCAAAAGGGGTGTCTACCTGTGCGAGCTGAACGGTTGTAATCTTCAGGCTGAAACACACGTATCGATGGATCCCGAATTCCTCATGCAACAGATAGATTGGCGTGAATCACTCGAAAGTGCCCGTGAAAACAAGGATATTCCCCAGCTTGAAAAACTGGATGAGGAACAACGGACACTGCGCGACAGACAACTGAAAATCATCGAAAACTTTTTGGGAAACAGGCAATTTGATACGGCGGCGCAGGAAATCAGGAAAATGATGTTTCTTGAGAAATTCAACGAGGAAATCAGTCTGGCATTCGACGAACTGGATTCAACAGATTAAAAAATGGCACTTCTCCAAATCGCAGAACCGGGTATGTCTACCGCACCCCATCAGTTCCGGCTTGCAATCGGGATCGATCTCGGTACGACCCATTCACTCGTGGCAACCGTCCGCAACAGCATTGCCGAAGTCCTTGAAGACGAACAGGGACGGCCTTTGCTGCCTTCAGTCGTCCGCTATTTTCCTGACGGCCATACCGAAATCGGCTATAAGGCCAAGGAAGCGCAAAACACTGACCCGAAAAATACCGTCGTTTCCATCAAACGTATGATGGGCCGTGGACTGGCCGACATTTCCAACCGGGAAAGCATGCCTTACCAGTTTCTCGACACTCCCGGGATGGTCAAGATCGAAACCGCTGCAGGCCCCAAAAGTCCGGTTGAAATCTCTGCTGAAATCCTTGCCACCCTAAGATACCGCGTTGAAGACGCTTTCGATGAAAATCTGGCCGGAGCCGTCATTACCGTGCCCGCCTATTTCGACGATGCCCAGCGTCAGGCGACCAAGGATGCCGCAAAACTCGCGGGCATCCACGTTTTGCGGCTGTTAAGCGAACCGACTGCCGCCGCGATTGCCTACGGTCTCGACAACGGGGCAGAAGGCATATTCGCCGCCTACGATCTGGGTGGCGGGACATTCGACATTTCCATCCTCAGGCTGAACAAGGGAGTCTTTGAAGTGCTGGCAACCGGCGGAGATTCCGAGCTGGGTGGCGACGATTTCGACCATCGCATTTTTTGCTGGATAATCGAACAGGCAAAACTGTTACCGCTCTCGGCAGAAGATACGCGTGTACTGATGACCAAGGCGCGTGAAGCCAAAGAACGCCTGTCCGTCCGTGCCCGTGTCACGATCAATGCCCTGCTCTCGTCTGGTGAAAAAATCAACCTGGAACTGACGGCCAAAGCCTTCGAACAAATGACGCACCACCTTGTCTGCAAGACCATGCAGCAGGTCAAAAAGACGCTTCGGGACGCCAAACTGAAAATCGGCGATATCAGCGGCATCATCCTGATCGGCGGAGCAACCCGCATGCCTCATGTCCGCCGACAGATCCAGAAACTGTTCGGCAAAAAACCGCACGCCACGATTGATCCGGAAAAAGTCGTTGCATTGGGAGCCGCCATTCAGGCGAATATGCTCGCAGGCAACCGCGCCCCCGGTGACGATTGGCTACTGCTCGACGTGATTCCCCTGTCGCTCGGTATCGAGACAATGGGGGGACTCGTGGAAAAAATCATACCGCGTAACTCGACCATTCCGTGTACGTACGCGCAGGAATTCACGACATTCAAGGATGGCCAGACAGCGCTTGCCGTCCATGTATTGCAAGGGGAACGCGAACTGGTATCCGCCTGCCGTTCGCTGGCCCGTTTTGAACTGCGGGGCATACCGCCGATGGCGGCCGGGGCCCCCCGCATCCGGATCACCTTCCAGGTCGATGCCGACGGATTGCTGTCCGTCTCGGCACGCGAAACGCATTCCGGCGTCGAAGCGTCTATTGTCGTCAAACCGTCTTATGGCCTGACCGATACAGAAATCGCCAGAATGCTGGAAGAATCCGGCAAGAGTGCTGAAACAGACATGCAACAACGAGCCTTGCGGGAAGAAATTGTCGAAGCCGAGCGAACCATTCAGGCAACGCAGGCGGCAATAGATACCGATGGAGACCTGCTGAACGAAACAGAACGTTCCGCGATCGAAGCCCTGATGGAAGTCACGCGCAAACTGTTGAATGACGATTCCACGTCAGCCATTCATGCTGCCCTTGAAGCCCTGTCCAAAGGAACGGAAACCTTTGCCGCCAGAAGGATGAACCGGAGCATCCAGAAAGCCCTGTCAGGAAAAACCGTCAGGGACATCATTTAACACACCGATAACGGGAAGCGAATATGCCAAAAATCACCGTTTTGCCCCACGCCGTACTCTGTCCCGAAGGTGCCGATATTGACGCATCCGAAGGCACCTCGATCTGTGATGCGTTGCTGGACAATCATATCGAAATCGAACATGCCTGCGGTGAATGTGGCGCATGCACAACTTGCCATGTTATCGTCAGAAAAGGTTTTGACTCCCTTTCTGAAATGAGTGAAAAAGAAGAGGATATGCTGGATCGCGCATGGGGTCTGGAAGCGGATTCACGCCTGTCATGTCAGGCAAAGATGGGCGATGAAGACGTCACGGTGGAAATCCCGAAATACTCGATCAATCTGGTCAGCGAACGCTGATTTTTACCGGCAGGAAAACATCATGAAATGGTCCGACACCCAAAGAATCGCCGAGGAACTTGTTGATCAATATCCTGAAACGGATCCCTTAAGCGTCCGCTTCACCGACATGCACGAGTGGATTTGCAAACTGGACGGTTTTGACGACGACCCCAACCGTTCGAATGAAAAGGTGCTGGAAGCCATCCTGATGGCCTGGATAAAGGAAGCGGCAGAATAAAACGTGTCCTGCAGAACAGCCGCTATCAGCGGATGTTCTGTTTCATGATCTTCTGTTGTTCGCGCTGCCAGTCACGTTCTTTTTCGCTCTCACGTTTGTCGTACTGTTTCTTGCCCTTGGCCAATCCGATCTCGCATTTGATCCGGCCCTTTGAAAAATGCATGTTCAGTGGCACCAGTGTATAACCGGCCCGTTCCACCTTGCCGATCAGCTTGCTGATTTCCGCCGCATGCATCAACAGTTTCCGATCCCTGACAGGATCGGGTTTGATATGGGTCGAAGCGGTAGGGAGCGGGCTGATGTGTGCGCCGAAAAGGAAAATTTCTGCGCCCTTGACGATGACATAAGCCTCTTTTAGCTGTACCCTTCCGGCACGAATGGATTTGACTTCCCATCCTTCCAAAGCCATTCCCGCTTCGAAGCGCTCTTCGATAAAATAATCATGAAAAGCTTTTTTATTATCGGCAATAGTCATAGTGAAAAAAACTTCCTTGTATAAAATAGAGATTCTAACAAAACCACTTCATTCATAAATGACGATCGTACACAAATCCGTGCTGCAGAACTATAGTGCAGAACAAATGTTCGCCCTGGTGGAAGACATCGAAGCCTATCCTTCGTTCCTTCCATGGTGCGACAGTGTCGATGTGCAGCGTGATGCAGCTCACCAGACTGCCATTGCAACGCTCTCCCTGAATTTTTGTGGCATCCGGCAAAGCTTTACCACTCACAATGTCAATGTCCCGCCAACTTCCATCAAAATGAGGCTGGTAAAAGGGCCTTTTAAAAAATTGATCGGCCAATGGACATTCACCCCACTCGGCGAAAAATCATGCCGTGTCGAATTAAACCTGAATTATGAATTTTCCCATTTTTTCATGGAAAAACTGATCGGTCCGGTATTCGACATCGTGACAAACAGCCTTGTCGATGCCTTTTGCGAGCGTGCGAGAAAAGTGTATGGCTGAAGACATCAATCCCGTGTCAGGCATTCCCGTCCAGATATGCTACGCCGATCCGGAGGGCCCAATTATTGTGGATATCGTCGTTCCTGAAAAAACAACACTCGGAGAGGCTATCGAACAAAGCGGCCTCATGAATAGGTTGTCTCTTCAAACCGGTGAAAATACAGTCGGCATTTTCGGCAAAAAACGCTCATGGGATACCCTGCTTGAAGCGCACGACCGTATCGAGATTTATCGCCCGCTTCGTACCACACCACAGGAAACCAGAAGGCTCAGGATCACTACACGACGCCCATGACTTTGTTACCTTGAAAAAGCAGCTTGCATTCAACGGACACAGGATCCTAGCGCCAGTATTCAGGCACATCTTCCTGTGCCGCCTGATTGTTCTGGGTTTTCTCCGGCTGCTTGACCGGTTCCACGACTTTGTTTGAAGAAGGCTCACCCGTAAGATTGGCGAGCCGTCTCTTCGATTTGGCTCTGGCAGCGAGTGCCCGCTTCTTATCTTCAGGCAATTTCTGGTATTCGCGCCACTGTTCCGATTTGAGCTGGGAATCGAGCTTCTTGAATCCCAGGAAATTCTGGCGTGCCTGACGGCGCTGCTCAGGCGTCAGGTTCAACCAGTCCTGAATATGCCTCTTGAAACGCTCCTTGTCATCAGGCGACATGTTTTCGGCTTTTTTGGCAACTTCCAGCCATTTTTTCTTTTGCGCAGCGCTCATCTGGTTCCATTCCTTTTCCAGTGGCGCAAGCGCATCCTTTTGTGAGGGAGTCAGTGTATTCCATGAATTTTCAGCAGCGATCTGGCTATCTTCCATCCCGATAAAGGCTTTCAGGTTATCGGCAGGAAGAATGGCATAAACCAGTCCGAAAGCGATCACTACCACTACCACGACGGCAGATATCCATTTCGAGACCGATTTCTTTGCGGGTCGCTCAGGTCGCATCGGCTAGACTCCGCTTCTGTCGACGATATAAGCCCTGAATCCATTATCAGCATATGCTGAAGGCGGCAGTTCATCCGACAACACGGCAATATCGATATCGGCGATTTCGCGGATCTGACGCTGTTGTTCATGATGGAAAATGCCCGCCATGCCGACAACCAGCACAAGAATAGGCAGGGAAAGTCCCAGACGGCTTGTCCATGAAACGTTTCCCGATGCGCCAGACGAAGCCCCTGCAAACATCTGCTGAAAAAGGCTGACATACAGCGGATTGTGTTTTTTCTTGCGTTTGACGGCCATTGCACGCGCGTTGGCCAGTCGGCCGGAAATATTTTCCGGCAAATCCTCCAGTCGCTCATTCAAGGCATGTCGAACCTTGTAAGCAAAATCCTGTTCATTCATATTCATAATTCTATCCCTCGTGCCTTCAGCGCTTTTGCCAATGCATGTGTCGCGCGGGAACAATGCGTTTTGACGCTTCCCACGGAACAGTTCATCGCTTCAGCCGTTTCGGCAACATCCATGTCATTCCAGTAACGCATAAGGAAGGCTTCGCGTTGACGCGCTGGCAACTTTTCTACTTCCTCTTCGATAATTCTCAATATTTCCGCCCGTTCCAGCTTTTCCGCAGACGATTCAGCCACCTCGTTTTCCGCATCACCCTGATAGATTTCCAGAACGTCAAAGTCCTCTCCGTCCGAAGTCGTGGACATGCTGGAAAAAAGGCTGACCCAGGTATTTCTGACCTTTTCGCGACGAAAAAAATCGCTGATCGTGTTTTGCAAAATGCGCTGGAATAGCATAGGCAACTCGGCAGATGGCTTGTCACCATATTTTTCCGCGAGTTTGATCATGGCATCCTGGACAATATCAAGTGCAGACTCATCTTTGCGCACGGCATAGACTGCCTGTTTGAACGCGCGTTTTTCAACGCCAGCCAGAAAATCGGATAATTCTTTGTCAGTTGCCATTCGGTTTGGCAGAAGGAACAACCTTACTGGATTAAAAAAAACACACTGTGACTGTGTCAATCAGGTGCAAATGCTAACAAAGAAAGGCCTTCTTGTGCAGATGTAGTGTAAAATTATTCACTTTATTCAATTGTTGAAGTGTTGTACATTTGTAATTGAGTATGGCTTGACCAAAAAGCGCAGGCTGATATCTGTTACCCGCTTTGTATACCCTCAAGCGGATTGGTTTTCTCACATGGTGCTCATAATGCCGCCTGTCGTGAAAGCATGCTTTGCTATTTTGAAAGCTGTTTGCTCTGACCCGTACCACAAGTACGAGAAATGGATGTTTACCCCTCAATTTCCGAAATGAAACAGGAAAATTGTTCCGTAATACACCCGCATTCGTCAGGAAAGAGCATCCGATCAATTTCCAGTGGACCTTGAAAGGAAGGAAGTATGAGTTTAGAAATGACAGGCTCTGACATACTGGTCAGGAGTCTGGCCGATGAAGGCGTAGAGCACGTTTTCGGATACCCGGGTGGTTCCGTTCTCTATATTTATGATGCCATTTACAAGCAGGACAAGTTCAAGCACGTCCTGGTTCGCCACGAACAGGCAGCCGTACACGCAGCTGACGCTTATGCCCGCAGCTCCGGCAAAGTCGGTGTCGCACTGGTCACCTCCGGCCCTGGTGTGACGAATGCCATTACCGGTCTCGCGACCGCTTACATGGATTCCATTCCGCTCGTTTTGATCAGCGGCCAGGTTTCCACCCATGCCATCGGTTCGGACGCATTCCAGGAATGCGACGCTGTCGGCATTACGCGTCCATGCGTCAAGCACAATTTCCTCGTCAAGGACGTCAAGGATCTTGCCCTGACGATCAAAAAAGCATTCTATATTGCGTCGACAGGCCGTCCAGGCCCTGTCCTGGTCGATATTCCAAAGGATGTCAGCATGCAGGCAGGCCTTTACGATTATCCGTCTGAAATCGAAATGCGTTCCTACAAGCCTATCGACAAGGGCCATACCGGACAGATCCGCAAAGCCGTCCAGATGATGCTTCAGGCTGAACGCCCACTGGTTTATGCAGGCGGCGGCGTCATCCTTTCCGATTCCGCTGGCGAATTGAACCGGCTCGTCGACCGTCTCGACGTTCCATGCGTCACCACGCTTCAGGGACTTGGCGGTTATCGCGCCTCCAGTGAAAGGCATCTGGGCATGCCAGGCATGCACGGTACGTACGAAGCCAATATGGCGATGCAGAATTGTGACGTACTCGTTGCAATCGGTGCCCGTTTCGACGACCGCGTTATCGGCAATCCGGACCATTTTTCCAGGGTTCCCCGCAAGATCATCCATATCGACATCGACCCATCCTCGATTTCCAAACGGGTCAAGGTCGATATTCCTATCGTCGGCAACGTCAGGGACGTATTGCAGGAAATGCTGGCCCAGCTTGACGCCACGCCAGGCGCATCGACCAATCCGCAAGCCATGGCTTCCTGGTGGAAACAGCTTAACGAATGGCGAAAGAAAGATTGCCTGAAATACGAACAGACCGATCAGGTCATCAAGCCACAGTATGTCATTGAAAAGCTTTGGGAAGTCACCAAGGGCGACGCGTTCGTCGCTTCTGACGTCGGCCAGCACCAGATGTGGGCTGCCCAATACTATCCATTCGACAAACCACGCCGCTGGCTGAATTCCGGTGGGCTTGGAACGATGGGTGTCGGGCTGCCTTATGCAATGGGTGTCCAGATGGCCAACCCGGACGCAACGGTTGCCTGCATTACCGGCGAAGGTTCCATCCAGATGAACATCCAGGAACTGGCTACCTGCAAGCAATACAACCTGACACCGAAAATCATCATGTTGAACAATGGTGTCCTCGGCATGGTTCGCCAATGGCAGCGCCTGGATTATGAATCCCGTTACTCGGAAACCTATGTCGCATCGCTTCCTGACTTCAACAAGCTGGCTGAAGCTTATGGCCATGTCGGCATCAAAGTCGAAAAAGCGGCGGATGTCGAAGGTGCCTTGAGAGAAGCCTTCTCGATGAAAGACAAGCTCGTCTTCCTGAACATCCTGACGGATTCGACTGAAAATGTCTGGCCAATGGTCAAGGCAGGTAAAGGATTGACTGAAATGGTCATGAGCCTGGAGGATAAATAACATGCGACACATTATTTCTGTACTTCTGGAAAACGAAGCTGGCGCATTGGCTCGTGTTGTCGGACTCTTTGCCGCACGCGGCTATAACATCGAAACCTTAAATGTTGCGCCAACTGAAGATCCGACCCTGTCCCGCATGACAGTGGTCACCCTCGGTTCGGAAGAAGTGATCGAACAGATCACAAAACATCTGAACCGTCTGATCGAAGTCGTCAAGGTTGTCGATCTGACCGACGGTTACTTCGTCGAACGTGAAATGATGCTGATCAAGATCCGTGCCGTAGGCAAGGAACGTGAGGAAATCAAGCGTACCGCTGATATTTTCAGGGGAAGAATCATTGATGTCAGCGATCGGGCTTACACCATTGAATTGACTGGCGATAAAGCCAAACTGGACGCTTTCATTGAATCGATCGACCGTACGGCCATTCTCGAAACTGTCCGTTCCGGCGGCTCTGGCATTGGACGCGGCGAACGCATCCTGAAAGTTTAACCGGTTTTATTTTTTGTATTTTTGATTAGGAAACAAACATAATGAACGTTTTTTATGACAAGGACTGCGATCTGTCCTTAATTAAAGGAAAAAAAGTAACCATTCTCGGTTACGGCTCCCAGGGTCACGCTCACGCCCTGAATCTGCATGATTCCGGTGTTGACGTAACAGTTGGCCTGCGCAAAAACGGCTCTTCCTGGAGCAAGGCTGAAAATGCCGGTCTGAAAGTCAAGGAAGTCAACGAAGCCGTCAAGGATGCTGACGTCATCATGATGCTCCTGCCTGACGAAAACATTCCTGAGGTCTATAACGAAAGCGTTGCTCCAAATGCAAAACAGGGCGCGGTTCTGGCTTTCGCCCATGGCTTCGGCGTTCATTATGGACAGGTCATTCCACGTGCCGATTTCGACGTTATCATGATCGCTCCAAAGGCACCTGGCCATACCGTTCGCAGCACCTACACCCAGGGCGGCGGTGTTCCACAGCTGATCGCCGTTTATCAGGACAAATCCGGCAAGGCACGTGATATCGCCCTGTCTTACTCGATGGCAAACGGCGGCGGTCGTGCCGGCATCATCCAGACGACGTTCCGTGAAGAAACCGAAACCGACCTGTTCGGCGAACAGGCTGTTCTGTGTGGCGGCGCTGTTGAACTGATCAAAGCCGGTTTTGAAACACTGGTTGAAGCAGGCTATGCTCCTGAAATGGCTTATTTCGAATGCTGCCACGAACTGAAACTGATCGTCGATCTGATTCAGGAAGGTGGTATCGCCAACATGAACTATTCCATTTCCAACAATGCGGAATACGGCGAATACGTCACCGGCCCTAAAGTCGTTACCGAAGACAGCAAAAACGCCATGCGTCAGGCCCTGAAAGACATCCAGACCGGTGAATACGCCAAGAGCTTCATTCTGGAAAACAAGGCTGGTGCTCCGACCCTGTTGTCCCGCCGTCGTCTGACCGCAGAACATCCAATCGAACAGGTTGGCAACCGTCTGCGCGCCATGATGCCTTGGCTGGCCAAAAACAAACTGGTCGACCAGACCAAAAACTGATTTCCGGTTTCGGAAAATCAACAAAAAAGAGCGCCTCTGGCGCTCTTTTTTCGTTTGGTGCATACGGTGCAATATGAATTCAGATATCCAGCTCGATATCACTGTCCGGCCGACAGGAGCAGGGCAAGATCTCCCCGTCATTGATCAGGGCCAGAGGCTTTTGAAGATAAGTCACTTTCCCTTTCGTCATACGGCAACGGCATGAACCGCAATAGCCGGAACGGCACTGATACTCCACCACAACCTGATTTTGTTCCAGCACCTCCAGCAGTGAAACCGCTTCCCCGTGATATTCGACCTGTCTGCCACTCGCGTTAAGGGTAACGACGTACCCGTCTCGCGATGATAGGCTGCAGTATCCGTCATCCACTGAAGCGAGATCTGCATTGCGTGACAAAAAATCCGAATGGTCAGTCATGGACATTACAACTGGAAATTACTCAAGTCGTCAGTATTCACTTCCGCATCGATTTGTCCCACCAGATAGGAACTGACTTCCACTTCCTGTGGCGCGACCTGAACGTTATCCGAAACAAGCCATGCGTTGATCCAGGGGATCGGGTTGGAACGTGTCTTGAAGGCCAGGGACAATCCGATCGCCTGCATACGGGTATTGGTGATGTACTCTACATACTGACACAAAATGTCCCGGTTCAACCCGATCATGGAACCATCCTTGAACAGGTATTCCGCCCACTCCTTTTCCTGCTCTGCCGCCTGAACGAACAGGTCATAAGACTGCTGAACGCATTCTTCGGCAATTTTCGCCATGTCCGGATCATCCGCTCCCGAACGCATCAGATTCAGCATATGCTGGGTACCGGTAAGATGGAGCGCTTCATCGCGCGCAATCAGCCGGATGATCTTGGCATTCCCTTCCATCAGCTCACGTTCGGCAAACGCGAACGAACAGGCAAAACTGACATAGAAACGGATCGCTTCCAGCACATTGACGCTCATCAGGCACATGTACAGTTTTTTCTTCAGTTCATAAAGACTGACCTCTACTGTTTTCCCGTCAAGCTGATGGGTACCTTCTCCCAGAAGATGGTAGAGATTCGTCATTTCAATCAGATCGTCGTAATAACCCGAAATATCCCTGGCCCGTTTGAGGATATTTTCATTACTCACGATATCGTCGAAAACGACCGCCGGATCATTGACGATATTGCGGATGATATGGGTATACGAACGCGAATGGATCGTTTCGGAAAAAGACCATGTTTCCACCCAGGTTTCGAGTTCGGGAATCGAAATCAGCGGAAGCAAAGCGACGTTCGGACTCCGCCCCTGAATCGAATCCAGCAGGGTCTGGTATTTCAGGTTACTGATGAAAATGTGCTTTTCGTGTTCGGGTAGTGCCTGATAATCGATACGGTCGCGCGAGACATCGACCTCTTCAGGACGCCAGAAAAAAGACAGCTGCTTTTCAATCAGTTTCTCGAAAACCTCATGTTTTTGCTGGTCGTAACGGGCAACGTTGACTGGTTGCCCGAGGAACATCGGTTCGAGCAACTGGTTATTTTTAGTCTGTGAAAATGTGGTGTAAGCCATAAATCCGGTTCCGGTTAGTCATCCTGCAGGGCAATTCGCTCATGCAGGTTTCAGTTTCATTTCATCAAATCTTGCACGCGCCGCTTTCACAGCCATCGTCCTGCTGGGCTGCGACAACCTGCAAATCATCCTGCGAGTCTTCCGCCCCATCGCGGGTATTCTGGTAATAAAGCGTTTTGACTCCAAGCTTGTACGCCATCAGCAGGTCTTTCAGGAGCTGTGTCATCGGCACTTTTCCTGATGCAAAACGGGACGGGTCATAATTCGTATTGGCCGAAATCGCCTGATCGACAAATTTCTGCATGACACCCACCAGTTGAAGATATCCGTTGTTGTCCGGCATTTCCCACAACAGTTCATATGCGTCTTTCAATGTCTCGTATTCCGGGACGACCTGACGCAAAATGCCGTCTTTGGATGCCTTGATGCTGATGTGCCCGCGAGGTGGTTCAATGCCGTTGGTGGCATTGGAAATCTGTGAAGAGGTTTCCGATGGCATCAATGCAGTCAGGGTCGAGTTGCGCAATCCATGCTGTTTGATTTCACTGCGAAGCGACTCCCAGTCATAATGCAGAGGCTCATTACAGATGCCATCCAGATCTTTTTTATACGTATCGACAGGCAAAATGCCTTTTGCATAAGTCGTTTCGTCAAACCACAGGCATGGTCCCTGTTCTTTTGCCAGCTCGTTCGATGCCTTCAGCAAATAATATTGAATCGCTTCGAAGGTCTTATGCGTCAGATTATTGGCGCTCCCGTCCGAATAACGAACGCCGTTTTTGGCAAGATAGTAGGCAAAATTGATGACTCCGATACCCAGTGAACGCCGTCCCATGGCACCAATGTTTGCCGCACGGATCGGATAATCCTGATAATCCAGCAGCGCATCCAGCGACCTGACTGCCAGAACGGCCAGTTCTTCCAGCTCATCCAGTGAGTCGATAGCACCCAGATTGAAAGCGGACAAGGTACAGAGCGCAATTTCACCGTTTTCATCGTTGATATCCGATAGTGGCTTGGTCGGCAATGCAATTTCAAGACACAGGTTGGACTGGCGGACCGGGGCGACGG
>JAEYIG010000012.1 GCA_023409175.1 Pseudomonadota bacterium | reverse complement strand
CTGTTTTGCGGCAAAAACAGGTCGATCAGCAATATCGCCGGTACCGATGCGATCAGTATCAGTTCAGGCAGGGCGGGAAGCAGGTTCATCGGATTCATGTCGTTTTCATCGGCCCTTACAGTTTGGACTGCGAAACATGGATGAGCAGGTCGGCTACAGACGTCTGCATGACGTCGGTCACCCATGCCGGATACAGGCCGATCGCCAGCACGAAAGCGCCCAGTACCGCCAGTATGAAAAATTCACGTGCATTGATGTCTTTCAGCGCGGCCACCCGTTCGTTTTCAACCGGGCCGTACAGGACCCGCTTGATCATCCAGAGCGTATAGGCCGCTCCCAGAATCAGGGCAATCGCACCCGCCGCGCCGATCCAGACATTGACCTTGACTGCGCCCAGAATGACCATGACTTCACCGACGAACCCGGACGTGCCCGGCAAGCCGCAGTTCGCAAGCGCGAACAGGACGAAAAATGCGGCAAAGCGGGGCATGACGAAAGCGACGCCGCCATAATCGGCAATGTCGCGGGTATGCATCCGGTCGTACAGCACACCGACGCAAAGGAACATGGCGGCGGAAACGAAACCGTGCGAAATCATCTGCACCAGCGCCCCATCGACGGTAATGTTTTCAAAGAGGAAGAAGCCCAGCGTGACGAAGCCCATATGTGCGATGGAAGAATAGGCGATGAGCTTTTTCATGTCTTTCTGTACCAGCGCGACAAGCCCGATATAAATCACGGCAATCAGGGAAAGAGTGATCATGAGCCATGCCAGAGACCGGCTGGCATCCGGCAAAACCGGCAGGGAGAAACGGACAAAACCGTAAGCGCCCAGTTTCAGCATGAGTGCAGCGAGAATGACAGATCCGCCGGTCGGTGCCTCGACGTGGGCATCCGGCAACCAGGTATGTACCGGCCACATCGGCACCTTGACGGCAAATGCCGTCAGGAAGGCGACGAACAGCCATATCTGGACGTTCAATGGAATCGGTGCGTTGTACCAGGTGAAGATGTTGAAACTGTTCGTCTGCAGATACAGGTACAGGATACCGATCAGCATCGGTAGCGAACCGAAGAAGGTATAAAGGAAAAACTTGAACGCGGCATAGACACGACGTTCGCCGCCCCATACGCCGATGATGACGAACATCGGGATCAGGGTCGCTTCAAAGAACACGTAAAAAAGGAGGCCATCGAATGTCGAGAAAACGCCGATCATCAGGCCTGATAGGATCAGGAAAGCGCCCATATATTGGGCGACCTGTTTCTGGATGACCTGCCATCCGGCAATGACAACGATCAGGGTAATCAGCGCGGACAGCAGGACGAACCACATCGAAATGCCATCCACGCCGAGCGCGTATTCGACGTGAAAGAGCTTGATCCACGAATGCCGCTCGACGAATTGCATGCCATGCGCACTCCGGTCGAAATTTATTGCCAGCGGCAGCGTCACGACAAAACTGGCGGCTGCACCGAAAAGCGACAGCCAGCGGACGAATGTGGCCCTTTCATCCTTTCCTGTCACCAGCACCAGCAGGCCGAAAAACACCGGGCACCAGATTGCCAGAGAGAGGATTGGAAAAGAGCTATACGACAGATTAGGCATATTTATCCGATCAAACTTTATCTCAAACTGATGGGAACAAACCAGAACAGCAGGCACAACAGGCCGATAATCATGGCAAACACATAGTGGTACAGGTATCCCGACTGGAAATGCCGGACAATCGAGGCGATCCAGCCCATCATTCTCGATCCCCCATTCACCAGCACCCCGTCGACCGCGATCACATCGACCGCTTTCCACATGACGCGACCGAGCCGTTTCGTCCCCTTGACGAAGAAACGGCTGATGATCCAGTCGTCGATCACCATGACGTCGACCTTCTTCCACAATACATTGCCGAGCCACAGCGTACTGTTCACGAAAACCTTTTCATATAGCCTGTCCAGATAATACTGTTCGACCAGCAGGCGATGCAAAAAACGGAACCGGCGGCGCAGGCGGATCGGCACGACCGGGTTGCCCATATAGAAATACCAGGCCATCGCAATGCCGGCTATCGCCAGCCAGAATGTCGGCGTCATCATTTCATGCACCGCCATCCACAGGGCATTGTCAAAACGAAGTGCCAGCAAATGCATGACCGGATGGCGGTCGTGATCGACGAAGATGACGTCATCGAAGAATGAACCATAAAGCATCGGTTCGATCATGATGTAACCGGCAATCACGGATGGAATCGCCAGCAGGATCAGCGGCAAGCGGATGATCCAGGGCGACTCGTGCGGTTTTTCGCCCGGCAAAAGGCCGATCAGGTTACCCTGCGGGACTTTTTCCTTTTCTGCCGTTTTCAGGTTGACGAGCTGTTGCCGCTGGAAGCGTTCCTTGCCGTGGAACACGTAAAAGAACAGTCTGAAGGTATAGAAACCAGTGACGAACAGGCCTGCAACGACTGCAACCAGTGCGACACTCGAACCGGGAACCGACGAAGCCCGGACAGCTCCGATAATCGTTTCTTTCGAATAGAAACCCGAAAAGAACGGCACGCCCGTCAATGCGAGTGAACCGATCAGGGCCGTTATCCATGTCACCGGCATATATTTGCGCAAGCCGCCCATGTTTCGGATGTCCTGATCGTGGTGCATTCCCAGAATGACCGAACCGGCCGCCAGGAAGAGGAGAGCCTTGAAGAAAGCGTGCGTCATCAAATGGAAAACGGCGACCGAATAGGCTGAAACGCCCAGCGCGACGACCATATACCCCAGCTGTGACAGGGTCGAATAGGCGATGATCCGCTTGATATCGGTCTGTACCATCGCGACCAGTCCCAGAAAGAGGGCAGAAATCGAACCGACGATCACCATGACGGTCAGTGCCGTTTCCGACAACTCGTACAACGGTGACAAACGGGCGACCATGAAAATGCCGGCCGTGACCATGGTCGCGGCATGGATCAGCGCAGAAATCGGCGTCGGGCCTTCCATCGAATCGGGCAGCCAGACATGGAAAGGGAACTGGGCCGATTTGCCCATGGCACCGACAAACAGGAAAAGGCAGATCGCCGTAATGACGAGCCATCCGGTTCCCGGCAATGTCATGGCAGCCAGTTGTTCCCGAATGGCGAAAACGTCCTGATAGTTCAGCGATCCGGCAAATGCGAAAACCAGCCCGATGCCGATGATGAATCCGAAATCGCCCACCCGGTTGACCAGGAATGCCTTCAGGCCAGCCGATACGGCAGTCGGTTTTTCAAGCCAGAAGCCGATCAGCAGATACGATACCAGCCCCACCGCTTCCCAGCCGAAAAAGAGCTGCAGGAAATTGTTGCTCATCACGAGCGCGAGCATCGAAAAAGTGAACAGGGATATATACGAGAAAAATCGGCTGACATTATCGTCGTTTTCCATGTATCCCATCGAATAGACGTGTACCAGCAACGAAATGAACGTGACGACTGTCATCATCATGGCCGTCAGGCTGTCCACCATAAAACCGATTTCCAGCTTCATGCTGCCGATCGTCGCCCAGGTATAGACAGCAGCGTTGAATTCGGCACCGGCAACGACTTCCAGCAGAATCATCACTGAACAGACGAACGAAATGAAAACGCCCGTGACGGTAACGGCTTTCGACGTCCTGCGGCGGATAAGGTGGCCGCCGAACATCGACCCCAGCAGCCCGGCGATCAATGCGCCCGCAAGCGGCGCCAGAAGCGCAACCAGCAATAAATGGACGTTCAGTTGATCCGGCATTCCAGTTCTTTCCCCAATTTATCGGTAAATTACGTTATTCATACAATCATCTCATCCTTTCAGGCTATCCATATCGTCGGTCCTGACCGAACTGATACGCCTGAAGAGGACAACCAGAATCCCCAACCCGATCGCCGTTTCGGCAGCGGCAACCGTCAAAATGAAAAACACGAAAACCTGACCACCGATATCCCCCAGATAGTGGGAAAAAGCGATGAAATTCAGGTTGATCGCCAAAAGCATCAGCTCGATCGACATCAAAAGCATGATCAGGTTGCGCCGGTTAACGAAAATCCCCATCACGCCGATCGAAAACAGGATTGCAGCCAGAATCAGGTAATGCACCAGTGAAACGGTCATCATGGCAACTCCTCCCGTTTCGGTCCGGATCGGCCTTCCGTTTCACGGCTGTCCGGCATTTCCAAGGTTTCGGCTTTCATCTCCACAATCCGAATCCTGTCTTCTGCGCGTACATGATTCGCCTTGTTGGCAGACGTGTATTTGGCGTCAGCGCGTTTGCGGATCGTGAGCGTAACCGCTGCGATCAATGCCACCAGCAGGATAATCGCTGCGATCTCAACATTGAACAGATAATCGGTAAAAAGTGATTTCCCGATTTCAGACGTCAATCCGATTTGCGATGCCCTTTTGGGCACCTGGTTATCGATCATCCAGAAACCCCTGAAAATCACGGCAGACATCTCAAGCACGATCAGTATCCCCACTATCGTGGCGGAAACCATATTTTTTCTTGCCGCCACCTTCATTTCGGTCAGGTCAAGATCCATCATCATGACGACGAAAAGGAACAGCACCATCACCGCTCCGACATAAACGAGCAGCAGGATCAGCGCAAGAAACTCCGCTTTCAACAGTATCCAGATCGCCGCCCCCGTGAAAAACGAGAGGACGAGATACAGCACCGCATGCACGGGATTGGGTGACGTAATCACGCGTAATGCCGCCAATATCATAATGGCGCCAAAGACGTAAAAAATCACGTTCGTCAATTCCATGGCATTCATAAAGCGATCCGGCCTTTAACGGTAGGGTTCATCAGCATCCTTCGCTTCCCTGATTTCCTTTTCCCAGGTATCGCCGACCTTCAGCAATACTTCCTTTGAAAACAGCAAGTCGTTTTTCCCGTCGGCACTATATTCGAACATCGGAATCTCGACAATGGCATCGACTGGACACGCTTCCTCGCACAACCCGCAGAATATGCATTTGCTCTGGTCGATATCGTATCGCGTCGTCCGTCTCGTCCCGTCTTCACGTTCTTCCGTTTCAATCAGGATGGCTTTGGCCGGACAGACCGATTCGCACAATTTGCAGCCAATGCACTTTTCTTCGCCATTTTCGTCTCGCATCAGGGCATGCATGCCACGGAAACGGGGCGACAGAGGCGTTTTTTCTTCAGGATAACGCACCGTCGCTTTCCGACGGAACAGTACCCGGAAAGTCAGCGCCAGACCGGAAACCAGCTCGGTCAGGGCGAATGTCTTGAAAAAGTGTCTTATCGCTTTCATCCGTTTCGCCTCAGTGCCATATGTTGAAAGGCGTCTGCATCCAGCAGGCGACGAAAACCAGATAAGCCAGCGTGACCGGAATCAACACTTTCCAGCCAAGCCGCATGGCATGGTCGTACCGGTACCGCGGAAAAGTGGCCCTAACCCAGATGAAAATGAAAACGATCACGAAAACCTTGGAAGCCAGCCAGATCCAGCCCGGTACCCATGCTACGATCGGCCAGTCCACCGGTGCCAGCCATCCCCCGAGGAACATGAGCGAAGCCAGTGTCGAAAAGAGGATGATGTTGGCATATTCAGCCAGATAAAACATGGCGAAAGCCATCCCGGAATATTCCACCATATGCCCGGCCACGATTTCAGACTCCCCTTCCGTCGTATCGAAAGGATGGCGTCCCGTTTCGGCAATCGAGCAGATGATGTAAACGACGAATACCGGAAACAGCGGAATCCAGTTCCATGACAGGAAAG
>JAEYIG010000246.1 GCA_023409175.1 Pseudomonadota bacterium | reverse complement strand
TGCGGGACAAAAGACTCGATATCCAGCTTGTCGTCAAAGCGGATAACCGTTTCCTTCAGGAGGCTGATCAGGGCAGCCGGATTGGTTCCCTGCATCTGGAATTGCATGATCTGGGAAATAAGGGGCTGGATGACCGGCAACAGCTTCGTCCAGGATTCCTGCCTGTCCAGGTCGTCAGGAATGCCCGTCGTGCCGGCCCTGATCTTGAGCTGGACCAGTTCAAACACCTGATCGCGGGAAAACTGTGGCCAGTCATAAGCCAGTTCGACCACCCCCTGCACCGGTTTGCCGGTAGCCGGATTGACCACATCGTCAAGCTGGCCTTTTTTATGGGGCCCCATGATCTTTTCCACCTGTTCCGGCTGGAGCTCCTGAATCAGGATTTCCGCCGTGTATTGTGCGACCTGCTGCAGGAAATCTTCCACCTGGTCACGGAACTCCGACACGCGCCCGGAGAGGGACTGCTGAAGGATATTGGCCTCAGTCGCCGTCTTCGGCTTGACGACCGACGAACGCGAGGCATCCTGAAGGCCTGTCACCATTTCCCAATCCAGCCGCACCTGTGCGGTATCGTAAACAGCCGGATCAATAGGCGGATAAGCCTTAGGCATGATGGCCTGCTGGATCGGCTGCCCTTCGGCATCAATCAAAGTCACCTCGCCCAATTCGGAATCCGTAAAGCGCTTCAAGGTTTTCTCGTTCAGGTCCGCACTGGCGATATAGCCCGGCTTGATCAGGTCGCGGTGTTCGTTGTACCGGTCACGCGCCGTATTGTGTTCGTCCTGCAGGCGTTCGGTCAGATCGACAATCGACGGGCCGATAAAACGGCCGTCCACCGTCTGGAAAGGCAAGAGGAAAAATGGATACCAGCGTTCCCCGACTCTGGAAGGGCTGTACGGTTCCCGCAGCCAGAACTGGCATCCCTCAGCCATCGTATACACCCGCTGCGACTGTTTGTCCCATATCTCAAGGATGCAGATTTGGGAATCGTCATCACCCGTCTCGCTGGCGCCCGAAAAAAGCCGGCCGGAGCCGGTCGAAAGCCGCCCTTCACCGTTTTTGTAAACGGTGGCCTTATCGAGCCGGTAACCGTAAAGCCCTTCGGCAACCGCCCTTTTCATCGGGACAATCTGTACCATCCAGTCAGCCTGCTCATAATCCCAGAATTCGGCAATGCCCGGGTCAATGAGCAGGTTTTCCGTCAGGACACGGTCAATCACCAGCCCTTGCGTTTTTCCGACTTCAGCGTTTTCCTTCAACGCCGCGACCGTCTGGCCGATAGCCTCCTCTTTGCCGTCACTGTCGCTTCCTCCTTTATCCTCCAGCTCCATGGCAAGCCCTTTTGCCCGCATACGGTTATCCTGCGAATCGGCAATACGGGCATGGATCAGTGGATCGGTCTCGATCTGACGCTGGTACATGACTTTCAAAACACCGAACGAACAGGTCAGCGCAGCGCGGACAGTCGCTTTTGCCCGGGTCTTGAGCTGGGCGTCATCCAGATAGCGGTTCGTGACGGTTTCAATGGTCTTGCACAGCAGTTTCAGGTCGCGCGAGGCATGAAGGGGCTTCACGGAAATCTCGGGATTCTTGGCATAGATGCCCGGCAAGATCCCCATGATCGTACTGTGGATCAGATTTGCCCGATGCATATAAAAATCGGGCTGTGACGGGTCACGGTTCCAGTCAAGCCCGGAAACCAGTTGCCGGTTATGCCGTATACGCCGGTGAAAACTGTCCCAATGCCTTCGGGCGGCAGAAACCCTGTCGGACCATTTTTTGGCTAACGGGTCTGTCTCGGGTTGTTCCCTGAATTTAACACTCATTTTTTCTCCGGAAAAAATAAAACAATAGTCATTACCTTATACATCACTTTCAGACCATCTCCGGACATTTATGGCACATTTATGGCTATTCCGACCCATTTTAAGCCTTTAACGGCTTTAATGTGATCATAAAACAACACTAAACGGTCTACGGAAAGACCTTTTACGGATAATGCGTTTAAACTGAAGGCTTTTGGAAAATGGGAAAAGTGCTTGCGAAAGACGTCTTTCCGGGAGGACGATGGCGCAAGAAGACATAAAAAAACCGCGCAAAAAGCGCGGTATCAAGAGCAGAAATACAGCCAAAAATAAAGGAGTAGGATTCCATCCTATACCGTGTGCATTTTTTGTCTTTGCGTTGCCGCAAATAAACTCTTGATGGTGCGCAAAAGGGGAAGGGAAAGGGGAAACGGTTCAGTCAAAAAGGCCGTTCTTGCGTGCCATCCTGTCCAGCTCCTCGACCAGATCGGGACGGTTGGCGGCCACCGCACGTGCACGGGCAGCCAGATATTCTTCCTTCATGTTACTGGAAGTGCCGCCGTACCGGTCTTCACGGACATTGTTCCCCCGCCTTTCGCGTTTTCTGGAACTGTTTTTCTTTCTGGATGCGCCCGCCTGCATTTTCCTGTCATGCCCGGCTGACAGGTCATCATTGCCACGGGTAATCTCTCCCGTTTCCTGATTCAGCACGTAACCGCTAGACCCGACCGGCTTGTAGGGGGAATGCGATTTCCCATACAACGCCGTCATCAGGCGGTTCAGCTTTTCCGGATCGTCGATATGTTCGATCAGCTGTTCACGCAATTCCTGTTTCTGGAACTCTGACGCCGCCTGGGCGAAACGGCGCACATTCGTGTCGCCCGTATACAGGGAGGCCCGATACGCCTTTTTCAGGTATTCCGGCATATCGGGATTTTTCCTCAGCATTTCCTCGATCTTCCTGCGCCGGGCGACCTTCCCGGCATTGTTCACCTGACGGGTACCGGAAAAACCCTGTTCATGGGTGAAAGGCAGGAAATCATCGGGAGAATCCCCATCGGGAGAATACTGATAGTCCGGCAAAGGGGTCTTTTCCAGGTTCGGATCGCTCAGGGCAGAAGACTGCTGGGCATGTGACAGGGAAACAGGTAGCGCAATGGCTAGGGACACCGCCAACAGGAAGGACAACCGAAGAGAAGGAAAATTCATGGATTTACGCCGCCAAACCGGATATGGGGGACATTTTAACCTGATATGGAGCGGCAAGAAAGGAAAACCGGCATTGCGAGGCAGCTGGCGAAAACGGAAAGACTTGTGCGAGAATGTCCTTGCGATGAACCGTCCTGACGAAACAGGAAAACGGCGTTTTCCTGAAAAACACTGCAAAAACGCCATTGCCATACCTGAGGTCATGCGCTTTACAGGTTCAAAACTGACGAAAGACAAAATCACTTTCCCGGTAAGCGTTATGCTCTTTGGCATAAAATCAGGAAATGGATTGCCTTTTAACGACGTCATTATCCAGACCGGTGGTTAATCATGAAAAAAATTGCCCTTTCCCTCCTCCTGCTGACAACCCTCGTCTTGTCCGGTTGCGTGACTTACACGACGGCAGCCTATGAACAGATCCTGAACCGGTTTGTCGGCATGACGGAAACCCAGATCATCTCCCAATGGGGTGTCCCCGACAAGGTTTTCGAAAGCGGAAACAACAAGTATTTCGTTTACACGCGCAAAGAGACATCCTACGTCCCCGGCAACCCCGGCTTTTACCAGCCCGGCTTCTACGGCTGGCCCGGTTCCCCGTTCTACACCCCCTATTATGGCGGTACGCCCGGATACTACGTCCAGTATTCCTGCACGACGACATTCACTTTCCAGAACGGACGGGTAAGCCACTGGCAATGGCAGGGAAATGACTGCAAGGCACCTGAAGAGAAAAAATGAACTGTCCGGAACAGATGAACGGAAAACAAAAAAACGGCAGAAACCATGCCGTTTTTTTGTTGTTCCAATTCAGGACGCCTTCCGTGATGCCCCGGGTTATCCCTTCAGGCCAGACCGACTGTCCAGTCATCGGGACACACACGTCACCCCTCCAATACCATCACCCCTGCAATTTGTCGTCACGGCCGGCTTGAATATCCTGTTGTATGCTTCCCTATCTTCTTTTCTCTCTTGCGCCATCCTCTGGCTGTGAGCATGGGAAGCCCCGGCAATACCGGCAGCGACCGAGCCCAGAAACAGGTTTTTTTCCCTCTGCTCCTCTGCCTGCAGCTGGCTGACCAGTTCATTCATCCTGGCATAATGGTTTTTTATATAATGTGAAACAAGTTTGTCATACTGCCTGTTGAGTTCGCCCATGCCCGGAAAAACATTTCCTGCCGAAAACATGGCACATCATTAAAAAGGTCAAATTAAAACAACAGTATCAAAAAGCAAAATGGCAGAATCAAAAAAACCCGGCAAAAGCGAGTGCCGGGTTTCAGGTTCTTCTTTAATGCATTATCAACATCTCATGATTCCCCCCTCAAATCCGACAGGAGCTGAAACGGCTCCTGTACCGGCTTTCCCTGCTGCACCAGCCGCAGCCAGTTCGGCGCCCAGCATGGAAGAACCGATGATCCCCAGAACCTGCGAGCCGAAACTCAAGCCTGAGTTCGGTTTTCCGGCCTGCTGGATGGCGAACTGGTCGACATTGTTCATACCACGGGAAAAATTGTTGATACGCGAGATCTGATTGGCATTGTCCGCCATTTTCAGGCCTTCATTCTGACGCAAGCGATACGCGCTTTCCTGTTGCCCATACAGGCCGGCAAAATTTTTC
>JAEYIG010000191.1 GCA_023409175.1 Pseudomonadota bacterium | reverse complement strand
CCACCCGTATTGGCTTCCATGACCGAATCGGCCCTTTTTTTCGTCATGGCGGCATCGGCAAGAAAAGAACCTGCCGCCAAACCCGCCAAAGCGGTCAATGGTGATCCCGTCAACACCGAAGCCGCTTTTTTAAGAGACGACAACAGGTTCAGCAGCTTGACAACCCCAAGCCCCATAGCGCCGATCTGTTTGATCACGTCCTGGGTTTCCGGAGAAAGATCCGCAAAGGCCTCCGACAGTTGCACCACCCCGTCATTAGCCTCATCCAGCAAGGGAGCCAAATCATCAGCCAGCCGGCCGTTCAGTTCCATCAGGACGCCATTGCCAACCGCTTTCAGCTTATCGAATTCTGCCGAAAAACCTTGCATCTTTTGTGCCGAGCTCTCCAGATCGATACCCAGGTTATTCAAAACCTGCTGATAACTGCCATCCATCCCGAGAGATTGCATATTTATGCCTGTTCCGGCGTTCCCGGCAGGAAGTGCATTGAGCCTGCCTGCCGCCTGCACCCCCACCTTCTTCATGGCCTCGCCAACCGTTTTCAGGCTTTGCCCCAGAGAATCGACACGTTTTTTCGAGTCTGCGATGGATTCATCGAAACGTCTTTTGCTGGCTTCATCAATCTGATACCTGAGCAAGGCAAGATAATCTATCCGAGTTTCATTCGTCATATTGTTCTGCCCTCATTTTGTAAGCCAACGCTTCGTTATCCGACTTTGCATTCAATACATCGTTTAACAGGGCCAGATCGGCAAGATCCAGCGTCCCGTCCTTGAGGCTTTCATAACGGCAAAGGCCTTCAAGGACAGGACGAAGCATCCATTCCTCCCCATCGGGAAGCGTTGCCCAGGGAATATCGCCCGTCACTTCACCGGATCGGCGAGGAAAGTAACGAGCTTTTGCATAAAATTTGCGAGGTTTCTCCTGATGACGAAAAAACTGAGCAGAACCGTTTCAAATGCATCAAGGTCGTCAAACATCAGGTTGCCGTCCGACATGACCGGCGACCATTCCATCCCCTGTTTCCTGTGAACGACAGAAAGACAGGTACTGGTGACGTATTCGGCATCCTCATCCGGCATGCTGGCCAGCGCATCGGCCAGAGGCCCGGATTTCTCGATGACCTCGTTCCATGAGATCACCGAGTCTTCCCCCTTTTCCATCATCACACTCGAAAAGACAGGAAAAGCGGAAAAGACAAGCGGCAGAATCCGTCTTTCAAGATGAAACTGCTGCATGGCGTTCAGCTTGCCGTAACGGTAGGTATTGCCCGCAATGGTGATCTCGTTCATCAGTAAGTCCCTAAAATGGTATCGACGCTCAAGGCATTAAACTTCCAGGAAACCATACCGCCTTCTTTTTTGTAGATGACATCCGGTTTTTTGCCGAACGCACAGGACGAGCAAATAGTCTTGTCGCCCGAGACGGTATTGGTAATGGAAATAATGTTTTTACCCCACAAGGATGCATTCTGGCTTTGCAGATTGAACATCGCCTGCAACTTGGCATTGATCGGCGACGTTTTCAAAAGCTCGATCGTCACCGTACCTGACTTGTCGGCAGAAAGATTATGCATACCGGCTCCATCCACCCCGATAGTCATCGTACTGCCATCACTTGCCATCGAAATGTTGATACCCTCATCACCGACCCCGGCACCCTGGCCAAGATCAATAACGCCGCCGGGACCGACCAAAGTACCGGTAACATCCATAAAACTGTAACTCATTCCCATAATTGATCCTCTTATCTGTTAACGTTGATGATGATGTCTGTAGCGTGGACGGCACCCGCCAGCTTGATCGCTACCTGAATGACGGTGGAATTCCTGGCTTCACGGTCTGCCTGGGACTGGGTTGCCACAGGAGGGGCATAAACGTAATAGCCCTTGGTCAGCGTATCGCCGCTCTTCAATGCGCCAAAACTGTCGCCGTTCCAGACGCCCGGAGCGACAAGGCCGTTCGTGACCGCCTGTTCCAGACGGCTTTCAATCGTCGTCACGATGCGGGCAATACCGGCATCGGTCTGAGGGATCTTGGAAGTCGAGGTATAAAGCAGGTTCCAGACCGCTGTCTGCACGTCGTTCTGAAGCCAGTCAAGACCGTGGCGTTCATCGAAATACCAGCCGCCGGACATCACGCCTTCCTGCAGGATCGCAGTATCGTTGGAATACTGGGCAAAAACGTTGCAGTTCTTGTCTTTCAGGACCTTGGCCTGGGTCGCTGTCAGCACTTCAGGTTCAATTCCCGGTTCCTGTTTGAACTTCAGGGTAATCGTCGTATTCTGGCCATCGAAATTGACGGCAAAAGCGCGGCCGAATGCCGCAGCGGCAGCCGCGGCGCTAGCGGAGCTGTACTGGACAAAAGCCCGGTTGTTGCCTTTGGCTTTCAGGCGGGAGGCCAGATCGTTTTCGACCTGTGCATCCATGACAGTCGTCTTTTTGACCGTAAAGCCGGCAATCCGGGAAGTCGAGGTCGCAGCGACAAAATCCGCTGTTTCGACAATATCGTCGTCACCTGCTTCTTCTGCCACCAGCAGGCCGTACCAGTCGCTGCTCATATCAGCCAGTTCAGAGACCGCGTCCAACAGCGATTCCGCTTCCATGCCGCCGACCGCTACCGTATCCGCATCCAGTCCCATCAGGGTAGAGAGAGCGGTTTTGGTGGCGCCGGTCACTGTCGATTCCGTACCTGTCGTTTTGGAACGGATCACGAAACGGCTGCCATCCCAGACACAGCTTGCAGCCGTGTCCAATGCCGAATTCATCGCCGTTGCAACACCGTTGAGATTGGTGACGGCAGACAGGTTGATCGCCATGACCGATTTCTCGACACCGTCGACCGTGACCTTGAAACTGCCTTCGTTGATCGCCTGGAAAGCGGCGATATTCTGTTCAGTCGTACCCAGAATACGGCCTTTGAGCAAACCGGCCGTAGCGGTCTTGACCCAACGGCCGATGTAACACTGTGCCGCCGCCGGTTCAGCCGAAAAATAGGCGACAGCCATTTTATATTCCGGTGCTTCAGTACCGAAATCGGATGCGACCGTATCGATATCATAATAAAGACGAAGACGTTCACAAGCGTCAATCGTATTGCTGGCCCCGAGAATCAGGGCGATACCGAAATCCCTCTCCGCAGCGGCCTTTGGCGCCATGACGACGTCAACGGAAACGACGGAAGAAACTGGTAATCCTTTGTTTGCCATGTTGTTATCCTTTATTAAAAGTAGTGGATGGTTGATTTGGCGATGTTTCGCACCTGATAGGTAAACGACACGCTTCGCCGGAAGTAAAGAGAGAAAACCGTCTCTTTCATCTCAAGATTGTTGACTGTCACGATTTTGCTGACCGTTTTGTCTGCCGAAGCGAAAGCAATGCCTTCGTCAAGGAGCTGGTCGGCATTCTGTTTGACCATGCAGCCAAACTTGAGTAATGCAGCGTAAAATTCGGCTTTCGGGCCATAAAAACTGGCCTGAAGAGTCAGCTCTTCCTGCCATGTCAGTACATCCGTTCCATCATCAGGATCAGAAGGATTTTTCCCTTTATGGACGATAGACGGTCCCGGATTCCCTCCATATGAAACGACACCAGCCCGGCACCAGTTGGTTTCGTCTGTTGGCTCATCCAGGGAAGGCCCATTCCAGAGCGAGATGACGAGCGTTTCATCCAGCCCTGTGACACCGGCAATAAATTGCCTGAAAACGGTATCCAGATCGTTGTCGTAAACGGGTATTGCTCCGACTGGCGTCAGAAAACCCTTCGTTCTCGATGTGTTCGTCATATTGTCTTTCTGCCAGAACGCACTTTCCGAACGCACAGGCAAAGAGAAGCCTCCGTTTTAAACGGATGCCTTTCGAATTGTCCGGGATCAGGAATGTGCGGGTGACGGCACTGAAGGTGAAAAAAATGCCTGAAAAATTCAGGCATAAAAAAAGGCCTCCCTAAGGAGGCCTTTTCTGTTTTCTCGGGACGCAATTATCCCGACAGAGACAATTATACAGGACAAAAAAACTTCGGTCAGCTATGGCATGCCATTTTCCGGGCAAGCCTTTCATGAAAATCGCTAAAGCCGGGCACCTGAAAATAAGGACAACTTCCCGGAATATTTCCTGTCAACTTCGTTCTGCTCAATACGGAGATCACAGCCATGAGGCAAACTTTTGCCAGTCATATCCTGGATTGAACAAAAAGAACTCAATGCCATTCTGGAATCCGTGATTTTGGACAACTGGATCAATAAAACCGACTCAACCGGATGACCTCATTAAACAGATGACCCTTAAAACCATAGACATAAAGGACGGTTTTATTTTCCTCGGCAGTATCATTATTGCCGCGGCAATCTCATATTCGATCTTCGGCATCAGTGGAGTCATGTGGTCTTCATTCTCAGTGCTGGTCACCTACACGCTATATGACGCCCGGGCGGACAGGGCAAACCATCTTTACATATTCTTGTGGATAGTCATCACCATAATCAGTACCTACATCGGTTCCTTTCTGGGATTGGGCCCGCTTTTCTACATTTACCTTTTCGGGATATCGTATTTTTTCTACCTGTCCTTCGGCAAGGATCCCGTCATGGACCGGGCAGTCCGTTACATCATCGTACTGGCAACCATCGGAACCACATTGCCACACGTATCCTATGAACTTCCGGCATCATTCATCATCGGAACCGTTATCGCCCTGATCATCCTGTTCGGCTTAAGCAGCAAAAACATCGACTTCGCTGCCTTCCGGAAAGGGCTTTTTTCAAGGAACGTCTACTCGCCGGGAAAAAATACCCTGCTGCGCGCCTTCATCTACAGTACCGGCATGTTCCTTGCCCTCCTGATCCCCGACTTTCTCCATATAGGGAAACCGTACTGGGCACCCCTGACATTCGTTTTCCTTTTGAACCCGAAAGCCGAGCATATCCTGAAAATGACCCTGTTCCGTTTCTGGGGCAGCCTCCTTGCCGTCTTTTCCCTGTCGCTTCTGATGATGCTGCCGTCCAATCCTTCCTATACCCTTCTGATATATCTGGTCGTGGTCGTGTTTCTGTACCCCAGCTTCCTGAACGAGAACTTTGCCATAAAAACCTTCGGGATAAGCTGCCTCTTCCTGACATTAACGGAAACGACCTTCTACTGGCACGATCCGACTTATTCGCTTTTGTATAACCGCATATATGAAACGGTCATCGGGGGATGTATGGCATTGCTGACCAGTTTTATCCTGAAGCGGATAAGGGACATCTAGAAAGGAAAATCAATGAAAAATGAATTCAGGAATCATTTTTCAGGATTTTTCACTGAATACATATAATGCGGCAGCATTTGACCGTTTACCGGTTTATAAACCGTTTCCGTTATCCTCATCCCGTTCTTCCGTGCCACGCTTCTTGACGCCATATTGTCCGTCCGTATAACGGAATAGACCCTTTTCATCTTCAGGGTCTGGAAGGCATAATCCCGACAGGCCATCGCCGCTTCCGTCGCATACCCTTTTCTCCAAACCGCCTTCTCGAACATATAACCGATTTCGGGGACATCTTCGTCGCCGTAACACTGCCAGCAGATCCCGGCATGGCCGATCATCTTCCCGGTCTCTTTCAGGACGACAGCCCACATGCCATAGCCGTTATCCCTGTAATGGCGATATTGCCCATCCAGCCAGAAACGTATCTCCCTGTCCGTGAAAACACGGCCATAAGCATAAGTCACCTCTTCATCCTGCAATACATGGCAAAGCCCCGGGAAATCATCATCGTCCAGTTCCCTGAGAAGCAGCCTTTCTGTCTCGGCAATCAATTTATTTTCGGTTTTTTCTGTCATGGGATAAAACACCGTTAGCGAATTTCTGACATATTAACGGACAGAGAGTTCCTGCAGGCAACTCATTCTCCCGATTAATTTATAAATGGCAGGCCATATTGAAAAATGGCCCTTCGTTCCCATTTAGTCGGTTACAAAAGAAATTTACTTAAAGAACAACTCCTTTCCGGACAACCAGCATGAGCAAAATTTTCATCGTCAACGCATCCAAAGAATTCGGCCACTCCAAAGGCAAACTGAACGACTACCTCACCGATATCGCCAGGGAAACCCTGACGGCATCAGGACACGAAGTCAAGGTCACCCGTATCGACGACGGTTACGATACCGGAAAGGAAGTCGGGAAAATCCTGTGGGCAGATACCGTCATTTACCAGTTTCCGGCATGGTGGATGGAAGCCCCGTGGATCATGAAAAAATATGTCGATGAAGTCTTTACGGCAGGGCACGGCAAACTGTACGCGAGCGATGGCCGCAGCCGGAGAGACGCGGGCAAAAAATACGGTTCGGGCGGATTGCTGCAAGGGAAAAAATACATGTTTTCGGTGACATGGAATGCCCCTGCAGAAGCCTTCACCGATCCGGGACAGTTCTTCGAGGGAAAAGGCATTGATGGCG
>JAEYIG010000154.1 GCA_023409175.1 Pseudomonadota bacterium | reverse complement strand
GCAAGCGGTACGAGGAATAAGAAGTATCTGGGTTGGAGTGGCATTTTTGCTCCTTCGGATTGCGTAGTCAGAATGATGGCGTTGCCATTATTGGGTTTCCTGTGGAAAAGGAATGACTCTTTGCCAGTTGGAATTGCATTTCAGGACATACGGATAATAGCCCTTCGGATCGGAACAGTAGAACCAGTAATGTTGGGCGTTACTTTCCGGCGCTTTTTCAATGTATGTCGTCGGGGTGGACTGGATGACGACCGTTTGCGGATAAGGATAGTAGGGCGCGTACGGATAATAGGGGTAATAGGGCGTATAAGATGGGTAAGACCATAATGGTGCGCCGAACATGATCCCGACGGAAGTCCTCGATCGTCCGTGATAGTGGCCATGATACCTGTCTGCAAATGCATTGCTAAAAACAAGGCTTCCGGAAAGGATCAGGGCCAGAAAAAACAGGATACGTTTCATCTTTGTGCCTTTGGCTCATGAAATAAAACTGTTGTTCATCAATCTGAAACAGGACTAGAATTCATTTCATTATCCACGCTTGGACCAGGTTATTTTATAACTGAAAAACTTTGTAACAATATGGAATGAATATTTGATCGCAAATCATATTCTCAAGTTCCTTCCCCTTTTACAATTCTCTCTGTGCAATAAATTCACTAAATTGATCAGGCAATGGATAACGCTCACTGGTTCGTTCTGACAGGCGGTCTTTTACTTTTCATCGGCGTCACTTCGTCGGTATTGCGCCGTTTGCCTGTCACGACGGCTATTCTTTATCTCGCTATCGGTGTTCTCGTCGGTCCGACCGGGCTGAACCTGTTTCATTTCAATCCGTTAAAACAATCCCAGTTTCTGGAAGCGTTGACAGAGGTCGCCGTCCTGATTTCCCTTTTTTCGGCGGGTGTCAAAATGCCGGTACCCGTCAAAATCTGGCGATGGCGTGCCCCGATTCTGCTGGCGTCGGGCTCTATGATAGTGAGCGTTGGCCTGATGACGGCATTTGCCTGGTTCGTGCTGGATTTGCCCATTGGAGCGGCCATTTTGCTGGCAGCCCTTCTTGCGCCGACCGATCCGGTATTGGCAACTGATGTCCAGAGCCGTCACCCGGGAGACTCGGACAAATTGCGTTTTACCCTGACTTGTGAAGCGGGCATGAATGACGGCAGTGCGTTTCCTTTTGTCGTTTTGGGAATGGGACTGCTTGGGTTGCACAAGGTCGGATTCCTCGGATGGAGATGGCTTTTTGTGGACGTCGTCTGGGCGACCGGCGCAGGTATCATGATCGGCTGGCTGGCGGGATACGGTCTCGGCAGGGTGATCAGTATGGTTCACCAGAAATACCGGCATGGATTGCTGGACGATTTTCTGGGGCTAGGCCTGATCGGTGTGGTCTACGGCGTTTCCGAAATGTGCAATGCCTGGGGATTTCTGGCAGTCTTCTTCGCTGCCGTTGCCTTGCGGCAGGCTGAATATCGGGTGGCAGTGGCATCCGGAGAACGGACAGAAGTGAAAGGGACGAAATCAGAAGAAGGGGTGGCGCCATTCGTCAGTTCCAGTTCGCTGGTTTTCAACGAATATCTTGAACGTCTTTCCGAACTGGTGCTGATTTTGCTGGTGGGAGGGACACTCTTCGTCAATTCGTGGAGCTGGCGGGCGGTTGGTCTGGCCCTGTTCCTCTTTTTTGTGGCCCGTCCGGTCAGTGTTTATCTCGGATTGCTGCCCTTGAGAGGATTAAAGAGGGTCAAGGGATTGTCTGCGTGGTTTGGCGTCCGGGGGATCGGTTCGCTATATTATCTGATGTATGCTATCGACAAGGGACTGTCGGAATCACTCGCACTGGAACTGATTCACCTGACATTGATTGTCATTACATTGTCTATCCTGTTACATGGAGTGACAGTCAGGCCTTTGCTGCATCGTTTCTGGAAATAATCCTGTAAACGGTTTCATGGGTGCATAACCATGAAACCGCATCACACTGGATATCAGTCACTCCAGAGTTTGCCGCCGGTTGCCCAGTTTTCCTTTTTTACGTCCTGGATGATGATATCGACAGCGCCTTCAGAGCATTGCAGGGTTTTGACGGTGGCGTCCGTGATGGCTTTGACGAGTTCACGTTTTTGCTCGACAGTACGGCCTTCAAATAATTGAATGTTAATGGTGGGCATATTATTCCTTTTAATTAAAAAATCCATGAAATTGACGGGACAGATTATACGATGAGCTATTTGAAATGAGTATGCACTTGCGTAATGAGGCAGGGCCGATAAAGTTTACGGAAAATCATTGCCTTGCCGAAACCGGGGGCATCTTGTAAAATCCTTCACTATTTTTATTGCACTTTATTTTGCGGCCGTTTCAGTGTTTTCGCGTAAAAGGCTCATCGTGCAGAGCTGTTGAAGCTGTTTGCCGGCTTCCATCATTTTCCGGGTATTGCGGAAAAGTACACTTTCAATCATTGGAGTAGGACATGTTTGCTAAAGATTATTCCCTCAATAAGGTAGATTCCGAGTTGTGGGACGCTATTTTGCGTGAGAATAACCGTCAGGAAGAACACATTGAACTGATCGCTTCCGAAAACTATTGTTCACCTGCCGTTATGCAGGCTCAAGGTTCTCAGCTGACCAATAAATATGCGGAAGGTTATCCCGGCAAGCGTTATTACGGCGGTTGCGAATATGTCGATATCGTCGAACAGCTGGCTCTGGACCGTGTCAAGAAACTGTTTGGTGCCGAAGCGGCCAACGTTCAGCCCAATTCCGGTTCGCAGGCCAATCAGGCGATTTTCCTCGCCATGCTGAACCCGGGCGATACCATCATGGGCATGTCTCTTGCCGAAGGCGGCCATCTGACCCACGGAATGGCGTTGAACATGTCCGGCAAATGGTTCAATGTCGTTTCTTACGGTCTGAATGAAAAAGAAGAAATCGATTACGACAAGATGGAACAGCTGGCTCACGAACACAAGCCGAAACTGATCATTGCCGGTGCATCTGCCTATTCCCTGCGTATCGATTTTGAACGCTTCGCTAAAGTCGCCAAAGATATCGGTGCCTATTTTATGGTCGATATGGCCCACTATGCCGGCCTGATCGCTGCCGGTGTGTATCCAAGCCCTGTTCCTTACGCTGACTTCGTTACGTCCACGACGCACAAGTCCCTGCGTGGCCCTCGTGGCGGCTTTATCCTGATGAAACCGGAATTTGAACGCAAGATCAATTCTGCCGTTTTCCCTGGCCTGCAGGGTGGTCCACTGATGCACGTGATCGCAGGTAAAGCGGTTGCTTTCAAGGAAGCGCTGCAACCGGAATTCAAGGTCTATCAGGAACAGGTGCTCAAAAATGCGAGCGTACTCGCAAACACGCTGGTCGATCGCGGTTTCCGGATCATTTCCGGACGCACGGAATCTCACGTCATGCTGGTCGACCTGCAAAGCAAGAACATCACCGGCCGTCAGGCGGAAACGATTCTGAACAGCGGCCACATCACCTGTAACAAGAATGCGATTCCGAACGATCCGCAAACGCCATTCGTCACTTCCGGTGTCCGTCTGGGCAGCCCTGCGATGACAACACGTGGTTTCAAGGAAACTGAATCGGCTATTGTCGGCAATCTTCTGGCGGATGTCATCGAAAATCCGAATGATCAGGCAACGATTGAACGGGTACGTGGCGAAGTCAAGAAACTGACAACAGCTTTCCCTGTCTATCAACATTGATGATCAGGTTTGACATGAAAAAGCCACCTGTGCAGGTGGCTTTTTTTATCGGTTAAAATCAGGTGGGGTTCACCGATGGAAATTTTCTCTAAAGGCAATTACAGACGATATGGAAAACAGTAAGGATTCTCTCGACGTACAGGAAAAATTCATGCAACGTGCTCTGGAGCTGGCAGAAAAATGTTCTGTCCTCACGTCGCCAAATCCCAGGGTGGGGTGCGTTATCGTCAAGGACGGGGAGATTATCGGGGAGGGATATACGCAAGCTGTGGGTGGCAATCATGCCGAGATCGAGGCGTTGAATGATGTTGCCGGAAGAGGGAAAGACAGTCAGGGCGCGACTGTCTATGTCACCCTTGAGCCCTGTAGCCATCATGGACGGACACCGCCCTGTGCTGCTGCCCTGATCAGGGCTGGTGTCAAAAAGGTCGTTGCTGCGATTGAAGATCCGAACGGAAAGGTTGCGGGAAAAGGATTCGAAAGACTCAAGGCAGCGGGAATCAATGTGGTGTCCGGTGTTCTGTCTAAACAGGCCAGAGAAATGAATCGCGGTTTTTTATCCCGTTTTGAGCGGAACCGGCCATGGGTCAGGATGAAAATTGCGGCCAGTCTGGATGGGAAAACGGCCCTTTCCAATGGCGATAGCCAATGGATCACGTCAGAAGCGGCGAGAAAAGACGGCCATGAATGGCGTATGCGTGCCGATGCCATCATGACTGGGATCGGCACGGTGATCAAGGATAATCCCCGATTGAATGTACGCTTGCCCGACGTCATCAGGCAGCCGGTACGCGTTGTGGTCGATAGCCAGTTGAAAACCCCGATTGATGCGCGCGTACTTGATGAAGGCGGGGATACCTGGATATTCTCGGCAAATGCATCGCCTTACAAAATAGAGGCCTTGCAGGAAAAGGGCGTTACCGTGTTTTCTGTCATCAACGATACCGGCCGCGTCGATCTGGCTGATATGATGCGCGTGCTGGCAGAAAACGAAATCAATGAAGTCCATGTCGAAGCGGGATCGACCTTGAATGGTACCCTCATTCAGGGCGGGTTTGTCGATGAGTTGCTGATATATATGGCTCCCTGTTTCCTTGGCAGCGGAAGAAACATGGTGAGCTTGAATGATATTGACAAGCTCTCGGATAAAATATCGTTTCAGTTTGACGAAATCACTCCAGTTGGAAACGACATCAGGATCATAGCGAGATTAACGAAATAAGCGGGGAAATGCATGTTTACAGGAATTGTAGAAGCGGTCGGAAAAATTGAATCAGTGACCCCACAGGGGAAAGGCAAGGATGCCGGTGTCCGCTTGCAGATCAATGCAGGTGCGTTGCCCATGACTGACGTAGCAATCGGTGATTCTATTGCCATAAACGGTGCTTGTATGACTGTCGTTGAAAAAACGGATCACGGTTTCAAAGTCTACGTTTCAAGGGAAAGTCTCGACAAGACCGTCGGGATGGATGGTGAAAATGAAGTGAATCTTGAAAAAGCGATGGCTCTCGGAGACACACTTGGGGGCCATCTGGTCTCGGGACATGTGGATGGTGTCGGTATCGTGCGCTCTTTTTTGCCG
>JAEYIG010000017.1 GCA_023409175.1 Pseudomonadota bacterium | reverse complement strand
CCGCGACCAGTCATACCATTCTTTCAAAAGCTCTTCAGCCAGTTCAATTTCCATCTTTTTCCTTAACTTTTATAGTCATCTCTTCAGCTGTTTCGGACGGGCGCCATTTCAATTTCATTTGCCTGTCTGGACAATTGCTTTTATAAGCGTTAAACGGCCCAGTCCGAATGCCTATCTTAGCTTCCTTTCAAAACATCGTCTGGCTTTTGGGGACACATTTTTTCCGGAAGTGTGAATTGACAGAAGAAGGGAAATAAGCTTGAAAATCCGCTTTCACCTGATGAAAACGCCGCCCTGTCATGGACGCGCTGACACGATGAAAAGAGGCTTTTCAGCAAGGGAACCGGCTCATTGGCCGAACAGGATAAGCCTGCTTCCATAACGCATGTACCACATGCAATGCAAACCCTGAAACAATGGTAATGAAAAAACGCCCCGGTAAAGCCACGGGGCGGGAAACGACAGGAATTCTTCCTGGAAAGGCTTGATTATCTGATGGCGTAAAACCCGGCCTGCATATAGCTTGACCAGAACGGCTCTACCGTCGTGAAGCCGCATTGCTTGAGGTTGTCCAGGTGGGCTGTCAGGCTGATGGGGAAATAGTTTTTTCCATACCGCAAACGGTGAATGCCGATTTCCGCCTCTGTCCTGCCACGTTCCCTCTGGTATCGCGCCCAACGTTCCATGACGATGTCTTTTCCTTTTTCCGTCATGGGTGCGGTGTTCTCGAAATAGACATAGATGCCTCCGTCTTTCAGGGCACGATACACGTTTTGCGTAGCCCTGACCCGTTCGTTTTCCCTGAAATAATGATGGGACTGGATAGCGGTAACGACATCGAACCGGCTCACATCGCCAACCGTTTCCGTACCGGCAACCCGGTATTCCCTGACCCGTTTGTCGCTTTCAAGTTTTTGACGTGCGATATTAACCATATCTTCCGAAGGGTCACACAAGGTGAATTCAGCATTTGGAAACATCTCCAGCGCCATTTTCGCCATCGTCCCGGTACCACAACCGCAATCCAGCCACTGGAAACTGTCCAGCCCGAGCGCAGCGACCAGATCCAGTGTCTGGTGGTAAAAAAACGAATAATACGGGATCGTCCGTTCGATGTTCCTGTCGTAATCGGCGGCAGAATGGGGGGATGTATTGTCCAATCGGGAACTCCTTGTATCTGGAAAGTCTGAAAACCGTTATGACCATACTTTTTTGGCCAATCTCTCCGGCACTTCAAAAAACAGCTTCAACCGGCACCCGTCAGCAAAACCATGACGACAGTGGACAATAACCGGCATCATCGCCCGGTCGGTACGCCACTTGAATTTCGCGGCGTTATCCGCACGACAGAGCCATAATGGTCTTTCAGAGGTAATGATTCCCGCCCTCTTCTCCCGCGATCTTCGGGCCGGAAGGACAAACCGGCCTTGTCTTCGGCGAACGATTCAGGCAACAACGGGGTCGCCTTCCGGATTATGCCAAAAATGGCCGTTTTCTCAAATGTTCACGTATCCGTTTTCCCGATAAATCCTGCTTCAGCCGACATCCTGTACCCGTCACTGACGATTCGGAACCCTATCGGTTCCCGTGACAGTCCCGTTTGCCAAAAAAAGAGGCAAACCTCATCCGTAACGCATGGATATTGGCCCGAACGGCCTTTCTCCACCGGTTTGTCCACAGCTTCCGTGAATAAGAGAACCCGGAATGAAAAGACCTGATGTGCCCAAAAAACAGGCAGACCTCATCTATTGCCCGCGGATATTGGCTTTACACCGTTTTCTCCACTGGCTTGTCCACAGCTTCCGTGAATAATATGGACAAGTCCGGCTTCTGTTTTTTTACGCTGGAGGGATTGGCTTTTTTCCAACAAAAAACGGGCGTATGGCATTGAAAATACAGAAGAATCCTCCTTCCGGATTCTATTGCAGGGAGAGGGTTTTCTGACATCAGCGCCCGTTCCGGGACTTTTCAGGACATGTCACCGGTATTTCAGGTAATCCATGAACCGTCTCACTGCGACAGAAGCCGTTTTCCAGTCCTTCAGGGCAAGGCTGATGTTCCGGCAGGCAGGGACATCCAGTGCCCGGGTCACGACCTTGTAGGGTATGCGTTTCAGGATCAGTTCAGGCAGGATACTGACGCCGAGCCCGCTTTCGACCATCGACATGATGGCGTAATCGTCCCAGAGGGTATAACGGACTTCCGGAATCAACTGGCATTGCCGGAAGATATCGGAAACATCGGTGTTGGCTCCTTTTTCGAGAAGGATGAAGGGTTCTTCACAAAGTGCGGCAAGAGGAACCCTTTCATGTTCGGCCAGCGGATGGTTTTCAGGGAGCACGGCCAGAAAACGGTCCTGTTCCAGGAAAACCGTCTCGAACTCCGGACAGGTCGGCAACGGCACAAAACCGCAATCGACACGCCCTTCCTCAATCCAGCCCTCGATCTCGGCATAATCGCCGGGCAGGAGTTCCCAGTCAATATTGGGATAATCTTTCTGGAAGGCACGGATAATATTGGGCAGCCAATGCGTCGCAACGCTCGAAAACGTGCCGATACGGATCAGGCCGGATTGCAAGCCGGTCAGCTCATCCACTTCCATCTGCAGTTTCCGGTACTCTTCGCA
>JAEYIG010000233.1 GCA_023409175.1 Pseudomonadota bacterium | reverse complement strand
TTCCTGATTAAAAAAAGGGCGAGACAATGCTCGCCCTTCCAGATTAAGCCCGTCAGTCAATCAAACCGGAGCTGTCGCATTTTCTGCCACTTCAGGGCCTTCATCCTTTGGAGGAGCCGATGGCGGTGGCGACGATTTCGGTGGACGTGGATCGACTCCATCCATAATGTCGTTCACCTGATCGGCATCCAGCGTTTCCCATTCGAGCAGCAGGCTGGCCATTTTTTCGACCTTGTCACGGTTTTCTTCCAGCAACTTGCGGGCCAGCGCATATTGCTGGTCCAGAATGGCACGGATTTCGTTGTCCACTTTCTGCTGGGTCGCTTCGGAAACCGTTTTCGCGGCCATACGTCCGCCGTAGAACATATCCTGTTCAGTGTCTTCGTAGACCATCGTACCCAGCGTTTCTGACATGCCGTAACGGGTCACCATGGCACGGGCCAGTTTGGTTGCACGTTCGAAATCGTTCGAAGCGCCGGTAGACATCTGATGCATGAAGATTTCCTCGGCAATACGGCCCCCGAAGAGAATCGAGATTTCTTCCAGCATCTTGTCCTTGTACATATTGATGCGGTCATGTTCAGGCAGCTGCCAGGTCAGGCCCAATGCATGCCCACGAGGCATGATCGTGACCTTGTGAACCGGGTCAGCCTTGGGCAAAAGCTTGGCGACAACGGCATGGCCGGATTCATGATAAGCCGTATTGGCACGTTCCTCGTCACGCATGACAAAGGATTTGCGTTCCGGCCCCATCAGGATCTTGTCCTTGGCGTCTTCAAAGTCCTGCTGTTCAACCAGCCGCTTGTTACGTCGGGCGGCAAACAGCGCGGATTCATTGACCAGATTGGCCAGATCGGCACCGGAGAATCCTGGAGTACCGCGAGCCAGAACGCTGGCATCGACGTCAGGCGAAATCGGTACCTTGCGCATATGGACATTCAGGATCTGTTCACGGCCGCGGATATCCGGCAACCCGACAACGACCTGTCTGTCGAAACGGCCCGGACGCAGCAAGGCTTTATCCAGAACGTCCGAACGGTTCGTCGCAGCGACAACGATCGTGCCGGAGTTCGGTTCGAAACCGTCCATTTCAACGAGTAACTGGTTCAGGGTCTGTTCACGTTCATCATTGCCACCGCCCATACCGGCGCCACGATGACGGCCGACCGCATCGATTTCATCGATGAAGATAATGCATGGGGAATGTTTCTTGGCCGTTTCGAACATGTCACGGACACGGGAAGCACCGACACCGACGAACATTTCCACGAAGTCGGAACCCGAAATCGAAAAGAACGGCACCTTGGCTTCCCCTGCAATCGCGCGAGCCAACAGGGTCTTACCGGTACCCGGAGGCCCGACCAGCAGCAAACCGCGTGGAATGCGTCCACCCAGTTTCTGGAATTTGTTAGGATCGCGCAGGAAGTCGACGACTTCGATCACTTCTTCCTTGGCTTCATCGCAACCGGCAACGTCTGTAAAGGTGACGGTATTGCTCTTTTCATCAATCATGCGAGCCTTGGACTTGCCGAACGAGAACGCACCACCCTTGCCGCCACCCTGCATCTGGCGCATGAAGAAAATCCATACGCCGATCAACAGCAGCATCGGGAACCATGAAATGAAAATCTGTGACCAGAAAGAAGGCTCTTCAGGTGGTTTGACATCAAACTGGACACCGCTGTCGACCAGATCGCCGATCAGGCCGCGGTCGAGATACGTCACGCCGGTCTTGACCTTCTTGCCATCTGCCGTCGTCGCGATAATCGTGCGGTCTTCGATCACAACATCCTTCACTTTCTTGGCTTTCACTTCGTCAAGAAACTGGGAATAGTTGATGGCTACGGCGCCCGCACCAACGTTACGGTCCGTAAAATGTTTGAAGGTCGTAAGAAGGACGATAATGATGGCAGCCCAGATGCCCACCCTGACAAACATGTTATTCACAAAGACTCCTCAGACGCCTATGCGTCATTTTCCGATAGAAGGATAATTTTACAATCATTTTCAGGCATCTGCCATCTATAGCTTCAATCCTGTGCAAGACAGTGACAGAATGGCTTGTACCGGTTCATTGTCGCGACATTACCCCAGACAAAAACAAGTTGCATTGAATTTTACAAACAGTGACAAAAAACGCATTATTCTAATCGGCTGGATGGCGTAATTGCCTTCCCAGCAAAAATATTTCCGACGAGTAATCGCGGCTGGCTTTCGGTTTCTTGGGTGTCACTGTCACAAAGGTTTCGCGAAACTTTTTCAAGATATCGTTGTAGGTACTGCCGTTAAAACATTTGACCAGCAATGAGCCGGACGGTTTCAGATGGGCCTGTGCAAAATCCAGCGCCAGATCCATCAGGTATTCCACCCTCGCCGCATCGGCAGAGGCTATACCCGACAAGTTGGGGGCCATATCCGATAAAACAAGATCGACTTTCTTGCCCTGCAACAGATTTTCCAGTTCATGCAGGACGGATTCCTCACGGAAATCACCCTGGATGAAATGGACGCCCTCGACAGGTTCCATCGGGAGGAGGTCGAGCCCGATGACCGTCCCATTCAGTTCATTCTGTCCCTGACGCCCGAGCTTGCGGCCGATATATTGCGACCAGCTGCCGGGTGTCGACCCCAGATCGACAATCACCTGCCCCGGCTTGATCAGGCGGGCCTCTTCGTCGATTTCGGAAAGTTTGTACACGGCACGCGCACGATAACCTTCTTTCTGGGCCAGTTTGACGAAAGGATCGTCCAAATGGTTCTTCATCCAACTTTTATTGAATTTATTCTTTGACATTCGCGTAAAATACAGTTTTTCAAAGGAATATTATGTTGAAACTCAATTCTGAACAACGAAGCCAGTTAAGATCGCTGGCCCACAATCTCGATCCGGTCGTCATGATCGGCGACGCTGGCCTGTCTGACGCCGTCCTGAAGGAAATCGACGTCAACCTCAATGCACATGAACTCATCAAGATCCGTGTTTTCGGCGATGACCGCGAGGCCCGGCTCGAAATGCTCCAGACCATTTGCGACCAGATGGATGCCGCGCCCGTCCAGCACATCGGCAAGCTGCTCGTCATTTTCCGCCCCAGAAAAGAAACCGACCAGAAGGGGTTATCCGACAAAAGCGGTAAGGGTCTCAGGACAGCAGTGACCTTCAAACCCGGTGCCGGTGCCATCAAGAACCGGGTCAAGAAAGTCGTATTAAAAGGCAATGAGCGCGTTACAGCCGGTGGTCTGGTCAAACGCAGCAAGGTACGTCAGACGAGTGCCAAAAAGAAAGCGCTCGACAAATAAACTGCATCAGATAAACATCACTTCCAGAATTTCGTATTCACGAATCCCGGCTGGAGCGTGGACTTCGACGACGTCTCCTTCTTCGCGTCCGATCAGCGCTCTGGCCAGAGGTGAAGTGACGGAAATTTTCAGTTCCTTGATATCGGCCTCATCGTCTCCGACGATCTGATACGTGACACGAGTTCCCGTCTCAAGGTCTTCCAGCGAAACCGTTGCGGCAAAAACGATTCTTCCGCCCGTATTCAAGGTGGTCGGGTCGATCACCTGCGCAGAACCCAGTTTGCCTTCCAGTTCGGCAATGCGGCCTTCTATGAATGCCTGACGCTCTTTTGCCGCATCATATTCCGCATTTTCGGAAAGGTCGCCATGCGAACGGGCTTCTGCAATAGCGGCAATCACTTCATATCGGTCCTTGGTTTTCAACCGTTGCAACTCATCGCGCAACATCTGTGCACCACGGACAGTAACAGGTATGGAACTCATATTTCTTCTCTCAAAAAACCTGCGAGGCTTTCAAGACACAATCGTGTCAAAAAGCCTCGCGAAAAAACATCAAATTGTCAGGTCAGATCATTGCAAAGACTGGTGCAGGCTTTGCAGGCTATAGACATTGATCTGGTCCATGCAGGCAATGCCCTGGACGGCAGCTTCAGCACCGGCAATCGTCGTAATGGTATTGATACGGGCCGCCAAAGCCGATGTACGGATTGTCCGTGAATCGAAAATGGCATTGCGTTTTTCTTCAACCGTATTGATGACCATGACGATTTCGTGATTCTTGATCACGTCGCCGATATGCGGACGCCCTTCAGCAACCTTGTTGACGGTTTCAGCTTCAATTCCAGCCGCACGCATCGTTTCTGCCGTGCCCTTGGTTGCCATGATGGTAAAGCCCATCTGGACAAGCGCCCTGGCAACCTTGACCGCTCTGGGTTTGTCGCTGTCCTTGACGGACAGGAATACCTTGCCGGTACGAGGCAGATTGACGCCAGCGGCCATCTGGGACTTGACGAAGGCTTCACCGAACGATTTGCCAACTCCCATGACTTCACCGGTCGATTTCATTTCAGGTCCGAGAATGGTATCGACACCCGGGAATTTAACGAATGGGAAAACCGCTTCCTTGACACTGAAATATGGCGGGATGACTTCTTTTTCAATACCCTGCTGTT
>JAEYIG010000118.1 GCA_023409175.1 Pseudomonadota bacterium | reverse complement strand
TGGCCTTTATTTTTTTACATGTTGGTTTTCCCATATTCAGATCGATTCGAAAACTGATCCATTACACAAAAAAAAATCCATGAGATCCATTTCCTGTTTAAAAAGCGTAGGCGCCGTATTAGTCGCCATTTCCCTCCTTTCCGCCTGCGGCGACAAAGGCGCTCCTCCAGCCCAATTGCCGGAAGCGGCTTATGTCACGATCGCTCCTGAAAAAAGAGCGGTAGAGAACGAACTGCCAGGCCGGCTGGAGTCCTACCGGACGGCTGAAGTCCGTGCCCGGGTTCCAGGCATCGTATTGAAACGGACTTTTGAAGAAGGTGCATTTGTCAAACAGGGGCAGGTCCTTTTCAAAATCGACCCTCGCAGCTATCAGGCTTCCGTCCAGAACGCGAAAGCAGCGCTGTCACGCGCCGAAGCGAACAAGGTTCAGGCTGACCTGAAACTGAAACGCTACAAACCTCTGGTCGAAATCAACGCGATCAGCAAACAGGAATATGATGACGCCATCGCCGCAGCGAAACAGGCAAGCGCCGACGTTGAAGCAGCCAAGGCCACTCTGGTCAACAACAAGCTGAACCTGGAATATGCCACCGTCACGGCCCCGATTTCCGGACGTATCGGACGTGCCATGATCACTGAAGGCGCGCTGGTCGGACAAAACGAGGCAACCCTTCTGGCGACCATCCAGCAGATCAATCCGATTTACCTGAACCTGACCCAGTCAAGTGCCGAGTTGCTGAAACTGCGCCAGATGATGCAGAACGGTACGCTTAAAGACGCCGAAAAAAGCGGCCTGAAGGTCACGATGGTCATGGAAGATGGTTCGATCTATTCCCATACCGGCAAATTGCTCTTCTCTGACATCTCGGTTGATCCGACGACCGGTGAACTGGCCTTGAGAGCCCTTTTCCCGAACCCGGACAATATGCTCCTGCCCGGCATGTTCGTTCGTGCCCGTCTGGAACAGGCTGTCAACGAAAATGCCATTACGGTTCCCCAACAGGCTGTCATGCATGACACAAACGGTTCATCCGTCATGGTCATCAATCAGGAAAACAAAGTTGAATCCCGTGCCGTCAAAACCGGGGCCGCAGTCGGAAACCGCTGGCTGGTCACGGAAGGCCTGCAATCCGGCGACCGCGTGATTGTCGAAGGTCTTCAGAAAGTCAGACCGGGAGCACCTGTCAAGGCAGTCGAATGGCAGGACCCGATGGCACCGGCACCCGCCGCACCGGCTCCTGCTGACGCCGCCGCGGCAGCGGGACAGGCTGAGGCAAAACCGGCAGCCGAACAGGCTCCCGCTGATACTGCGCAGGAAAAAGCACCATCAAATCAGGCTAAATAAGCAAAAATAAGGAGCATTTTATGGCAAGGTTTTTTATTGACCGCCCTGTTTTTGCGTGGGTTATCGCGATCTTCATTACACTGGCGGGTATCATCTCGATCACCCAGTTGCCCGTGTCGCAATATCCGAACATCGCACCTCCTCAGGTAACGGTTACGGCAACCTATCCGGGCGCTACGGCAAAAACGGTTGAAGACAGCGTCATTTCCATTATTGAACAGGAAATGAACGGTGCCACAGGTCTTCAATACATGGAATCACAAAGCCAGAGTAACGGCTCCGGCCAGATCACCCTGACTTTTACGCCGGAAACCGACGTTGAACTGGCTGCCGTTGACGTACAGAACCGCATCAAACGTATTGAATCGCGTTTGCCTTCGGCTGTGACGCAACAGGGCGTGCAGATCAACAAGGCCCGAAGCAACTACATGGCGATTATCGGTCTTTCCTCGACCGACGGCAGCATGACGCCGATTCAGCTGGGTGATTATCTTTCGCGTAACGTCGTCAACGACATCAAACGTCTTCCCGGTGTCGGCGATGCCACCATTTTCGGTTCGGAAAACGCCATGCGTATCTGGATCGATCCGATCAAGCTGACCGGCCTGAAACTGACGCCAAATGACGTCGCCAACGCAATCCGGGCACAAAATGCCGTGGTCACCTCCGGTGCCATTGCCGGTGCGCCTAACGTCGGCACGGAAACGTTTACCGCCAACATCAACGTTCGCGGGCAATTGAACACGCCTGAAGAATTCGGACAGATCGTTTTGCGCGCCAACACGGACGGTTCTCTCGTCCGGCTGAAAGACGTCGCGCGCGTCGAACTGGGCGGACAGTCCTATGAAAGTTACGCCCGTCTTGACGGCAAGCCGATCGGCGCGTTCGGCGTGTTGCCGACCCCGACGGCAAACACGATGGCGACCATGCAATCCATCCGCGACAAGATGGAAGAACTGTCCCAGTATTTCCCGAAAGGCGTGACTTACAGTATCCAGAACGATACGTCCCTGTTCGTCAAGGTCTCGATCCATGAAGTGGTGAAAACGCTGTTTGAAGGTATCTTCCTCGTTTTCGTCATTATGTACATTTTCCTTCAGAATTTCCGGTATACGATCATTCCGACGATTGTGGTTCCGATTGCCCTGTTGGGGACGTTTGCCGTCATGAATGCATTAGGCTTTTCCATCAACATGCTTTCCATGTTCGGTATGGTGCTTTCGATCGGTATTCTGATTGACGATGCGATTGTGGTGGTGGAAAACGTGGAGCGTATTATGGCGACAGAAGGATTGTCGCCGCGTGAAGCGACATATAAAGCCATGGGCCAGATCACCGGCGCTATTGTTGGTATTTCGCTGGTCCTGACGGCCGTTTTCATTCCGATGGCGTTCTTCGGCGGCTCGGTCGGTGCGATTTATCGCCAGTTTTCGCTTGCGATGGTTTCTGCCATGGCATTCTCGGCTTTCCTTGCCCTGTCCCTGACACCGGCACTGTGCGCAACCATCCTTAAACCGATCAATCCGGAAGATCATGAGGAAAAGAAAGGCTTCTTCGGCTGGTTCAACCGCAAGTTCCACAATCTGACCATGACGTACGAACGCCAGGTTTCCAGGACACTTGGAAAAACCATGCGTTACATGCTCATTTACGGAGCGATCGTTATCGTCACCGCTTTCATGTTCTGGAAGCTGCCGACCTCCTTCCTTCCGAATGAGGATCAGGGCTACGTTTATACCAACGTCCAGTTGCCCGCCGGTGCCACCCAGACCCGAACACTGGAAGCCCTTAAAGTCGTTGAAGACCAGTTCATGAAAGAACCGGGCGTCGATCACGTCGTGACCGTTGTCGGCCACAGTTTCTCGGGTAACGGTCAAAACGGCGGTCTGGCTTTCGTGACGTTGAAAGACTGGGACGAACGTGGATCGGAAGACTCCGCCGATGCCATTGTCGGACGCGCCTTCGGACGTTTCTCCCAGATCCGTGACGCCGTCGTATTCCCGATGAGCCCTCCTCCTATCCGGGAACTGGGTACGGAATCCGGTTTCGTATTCCGGTTGCAGGATCGCGCAAGCAAAGGCAATGAAGCGTTGGTGGCTGCACGTAACCAGCTGCTTCAATTGGCACGGCAGAGCAAGGTCTTCAAGAATGTCCGTTTTGACGGTATGGAAAATGCCCCACAGCTTGAATTGAAGATCGACCGGGAAAAGGCCAATGCACTGGGCGTCACGTTTGACGATATCAATTCCACTCTGGCGACGGCTTTCGGTTCGAACTATGTCAACGATTTCGACAGCAAGGGACGCCAGCAGAGGGTTGTCGTCCAACTGGATGCATCCAACCGTATGACGCCTGACAGCATCAAGAACCTGTATGTCCGTAACAAGAGCGGTACCATGGTGCCTTTCTCGGCCTTTTCCAGTTCGGAATGGTCAAACGGCCCTGTACAGCTGATTCGTTACAACGGCTATCCGGCAATGCGTATTACCGGTTCGCCGGCTGAAGGATACAGTACCGGTGCGGCAATGGATGAAATGGTCGCCCTGATGCAGCAGTTGCCTGAAGGTTTCGGTTATGAATGGACAGGCCAGTCGCTGGAAGAAAAGACTTCCGGCTCTCAGGCCCCGATGCTTTACGCCCTCTCCCTTCTGGCTGTTTTCCTCTGTCTGGCCGCGCTTTATGAAAGCACGTCGATCCCGGTTGCCGTACTGCTGGTGGTCCCGCTCGGCGTTTTCGGTGCCCTGATCGGTGTGTTCCTCCGCGGTATGCCGAATGACGTGTACTTCAAGGTCGGGCTGATTGCGACGATCGGTCTTGCCGCGAAAAACGCGATTCTGATCGTCGAATTCGCCAAGGATCTGCAGGCACAGGGTAAAGGGCTGATCCGATCGACCCTTGAAGCCGTCAGACTGCGTTTCAGGCCGATTATCATGACGTCGCTGGCCTTTATTCTGGGTGTCGTTCCTCTGGCTATCGCAAGCGGAGCCGGTTCGGCAGCGCAGCGTGCTATCGGTACCGGCGTCTTGTTCGGTATGATTGCAGCAACGGTCCTGGCCGTGTATCTGGTGCCGATCTTCTTTATCGTGGTCCGCTCACTGTTTGGCGGCAGCCCGCGTCAACAGTCGATGTATGCACGTAACAATACCCAGGACCGGAAAAAACCATGGAAAATCTCGTGGGATTTCCTGAATCGCGGCAAGAAGGACAAGGAAAATCAGACTGATCCGGAAAACCAGACGAACAAGGAAAACCAGAAGGACAATGAAGATGATTAAGCAAATAACCCTCGCCTTGGTGGCGGCGGGCGTCTTGAGCAGTTGCAGCATGGCGCCCAATTATGTCCGTCCGGATGCCCCGATCGAAAACCAGTTCCCTGGCAAGGCGGATGATGCCGCGGCAAAAACGCCTGCCACCCAAATCGGTTGGAATGAGTTCTTCCACGAGCCGCGTCTTAAGGCATTGATAGCGGCGGCCATTGAAAACAACCGTGACTTGAGAGTCGCCGCCCTCCGGATTGAGGAAGCCCGTGCATTGTATGGCGTCCAGTTCGCCGACCGCCTGCCAAACTTTGAAGCCCAGGGCGCAGGCACTCGCCAAAGAGCCGTCAGCACAACCGGCGGCATGGCCACACAGGGCAATTACACTGTCGGACTGGGTCTGGCTTCATTCGAACTGGACTTTTTCGGTCGTGTCAAAAGCCTGACGGATGCCGCGCTGGCAGAATATCTCTCTACGGAAGAAGCCCAGCGTGCCGCCTACATCAGTCTCGTGTCCGAAGTCGCCAAAACGTACCTGACAGAGCGAGCACAGGCCAAGCAGATCGAACTGGCGAAAGAATCCTATGAATCATACAAGCGCAGCTACGAGCTGATGCAGAAACGTTACGAAGTCGGAGCATCTTCCGCCCTGGAACTACGTCAGTATGAAACCCTGATGCAATCGGCACTCGTATCGCTTTCCACGCTTCAGCGACAGCGTGCCCAGACGGAAAACGCGCTGGTCGTCCTGATCGGCGGAAAACAGATCAAGGACTTGCCTGCCGCCCATGAGCTGTCCGAAGACGATATCATGCAGGACATTCCTGCAGGGCTGCCGTCCGACCTGTTGACCAACCGCCCGGATGTCCGCCAGTACGAACAGAAACTGAAATCGGCCAATGCCAATATCGGTGCGGCAAGGGCAGCTTTCTTCCCTCGCATCACCCTGACGGGATTTGCCGGAACGGCCAGCCCGACTTTATCAGGCCTTTTCGATGCCGGTTCCGGTGCGTGGACATTCATGCCGCAATTGACGCTTCCGATTTTCGATGCCGGCCGTAATGTCAGCAATCTGGATCTGGCGGAAGCCCGCAAGAACATCGCTGTCGCGCAATATGAAAAAACCGTTCAGGTCGCTTTCCGTGAAGTCGCCGACGCCCTCATGGCCCGTGACTGGTTGAACGAACAGGTCAACGCACAGGCGGCCGTTCTGAAATCGGAAACGGAACGTTTGAAACTGTCTGAGGCGCGATACTCAAATGGCATTGCCAGTTCTCTGGAAGTTTTTGATTCGCAGCGCCAGCAATTCGCGGCACAGCAGTCACTGGTGGATGCGCGCCTCTTACGGCTGATCAACACGGTCGAACTGTACCGTTCACTGGGTGGCGGTCTTGTTGAGCCGAATACTGCCAAGACGGCAAAAACCGCGGCTCCGGCAGTAGCAGAAAATACGAAAGGCTGATTGTGCCAAAATGAACATTGGCCTGTGCAATATTGATTGAAAGAAAATATAATCCTGTTGCACAGGCGCTCCTGTTTTCAAACCCGGATGGCTGTTGTTTCAAAATGCCGGCGTTTTTTGGTTATAATCAATTTTGATTTTATTGATTATGGCATTATTTTTCAGAACAGGTTTACGTTAAAATCTGGAATTAAATGCCGAATCGGTTTTATTGATTACGGCTCTGCAATATCTGCGTCTTTCATGTAATATATTTTCCATATTCATTTATATTCATGAATCAACCGGTATCCCAATATTTCCAACAAACATTTTTTCGGGACTGTTTTTTAACGAATGCTCCCCCTCTTTTTTCGAGGACATCATGGCTAACAACATCAAAACCATCAACGATGCTTCCTTTGAAGCAGACGTACTGAAATCCGATAAACCCGTTCTGGTCGATTTTTGGGCAGAATGGTGTGGCCCGTGCAAAATGATTGCACCGATAGTCGACGAAGTCGCATCCGAATATGCCGGCAAGGTCAATTTTACGAAAATGGATGTCGATTCCAACCCGGCAACCCCGGCTAAATTTGGCATTCGTGGCATTCCGACATTGATTTTGTTTAAAAATGGCGCTATTGTTTCGCAAAAAGTAGGAGCCTTGAGTAAAAGCCAGTTAACGGCCTTTATCGATAGCAATATCTGATATCATCACGTCAATGGCGGTTTCGCACCGCCATTTTCAACCTTCATCACAGTCTCCAACGGTAAATCTCTTCTTGATTCAATCTCTCGTTGTAAACCTTAAGTTTTAACATTATGCATTTATCTGAATTAAAGTCTCTGCACGTCTCTGCACTGCTGGAAATGGCGCTCGGCCTCGAAATCGAAAACGCTGCACGTATGCGCAAACAGGAACTCATGTTTGCCATCCTCAAAAAACGCGCCAAGGCAGGCGAACAGGTTTACGGTGACGGCGCACTGGAAATCCTGCCGGACGGCTTCGGTTTTCTGCGTTCCCCTGATGCCAGCTACATGGCTTCAACTGACGATATCTACATTTCCCCGTCACAAATCAGGCGATTCAACCTTCATACGGGGGATTCCATTGAAGGCGAAGTCAGGACCCCGAAAGACGGCGAACGTTATTTTGCCCTGGTGAAAGTCGACAAGGTCAACGGCGCCCCACCGGAACAATCCAAACACCGGATGCTGTTCGAAAACCTGACGCCACTCCATCCGGATGAACCGTTGAAACTTGAACGGGACATCAGTTCGCAGGAAAACATCACCGGCCGCATCATCGACATGATCGCCCCTGTCGGCAAAGGCCAGCGCGGCCTCCTGGTCGCCTCCCCGAAATCGGGCAAGACCGTCATGCTGCAACACATGGCCCATGCCATTACCACCAATCACCCTGACGTTATCCTTTTCGTGCTGCTGATTGACGAACGTCCTGAAGAAGTGACTGAAATGCAACGTTCCGTCCGTGGCGAAGTCGTCGCTTCCACGTTTGACGAACCGGCGACACGTCACGTCCAGGTTGCCGAAATGGTCCTTGAAAAGGCCAAACGTCTGGTTGAAATGAAAAAAGACGTCGTCATTCTCCTTGACTCCATCACCCGGCTGGCAAGGGCCTACAATACCGTCATTCCGGCCTCTGGCAAGGTTTTGACGGGGGGTGTCGATGCCAACGCCCTGCAACGTCCGAAACGCTTCTTCGGCGCAGCACGTAACGTTGAGGAAGGCGGCTCACTGACCATCATTGCAACGGCGCTTGTCGAAACCGGCAGCCGCATGGACGACGTGATTTATGAAGAATTCAAGGGCACAGGCAATATGGAAGTCCATCTGGAACGTCGCCTTGCCGAAAAACGCGTTTACCCGTCGATTAACCTCAACAAGTCCGGTACCCGCCGCGAGGAATTGCTGATCAAGCCAGACCAGCTTCAGAAAATCTGGATTCTTCGCAAACTGCTCTATGGCATGGACGAGATCGAGGCAATGGAATTCATTCTGGACAAGATGAAGGCAACGAAAAACAATGCCGATTTCTTTGACCTGATGCGTCGTGGCGGTTAATAGCAAAATGTTTTTATAAAAAACGGTTACCTTAAAACGTAACCGTTTTTTTTGGACGGAAAAATTGCCGGATCATCAATACCGGTTCAATACTTTACTTCAGCAAATGACATAATCGTCCCATTTGTATTTTTAATAAGCCATGTGATTAAAATTATTGTAAATTTCGTTTAAATAATCGATTATTTGACTGATAATATATTCATTGTTCTCAAATAAAAAATATTTTTAAGACCAATAAAAAATATTAAAACGAATAAAATTCGGGGAGGTGAAAAATGGATCTTAAAGGAACACGTACGGAACAGAACCTGATCGAGGCTTTTGTCAATGAGGCCCAGTCAGCTGCGATATACGATTACGCCAGCCGTCGCGCAAGCGTCGAAGGCCACAATGACATCAGCTC
>JAEYIG010000193.1 GCA_023409175.1 Pseudomonadota bacterium | reverse complement strand
GTCAAACCGGGTCTGATTAAAGATGATTCGAATTGAGAGGGGTTTTCGTGAAAAAGAAAACAGGACTGGTTTTTTTCCCGGCTTTTGACTATGCGATCACGCCGACCCATCCGGAGCGTGAGGAACGTCTGCTGTATACGCAGGATCAGGTGGTCGAGGAAGGTTTGCTGGACTTTGAGAACATCAAGGAATACAAGCCTGATCTGGCAAAACCTGAAGATATCAACCGGGTGCATTTCTGCGTCCCGAATATTGATGAGATCGTCCATGCGTCCCATCTGATTTCGGTTGGTGGTACCTTGACGGCAGCCGACAAGGTCATGACGGGTGAAGTGGATAACGCTTTCGCGCTGGTTCGCCCTTGTGGTCACCATTCCATGCGTGTCGTCCACGGCAGCCGCGGTTTCTGTACGCTGAACATGGAAGCGATCATGATCGAGTACATCCGCCACAAATACGGCGTGAAGAAGATTGCCGTGGTCGATACCGACTGCCATCATGGCGACGGCTCGCAGGACATTTTCTGGCATGATCCGAATACGCTGTTCATTTCGATGCATCAGGACGGTCGTACCCTGTATCCGGGATCGGGTTTCCCTGATGAAATGGGTGGCCCCAACGCGTTCGGTTCCATCGTCAATCTGCCGATGCCACCGGAAACGTGTGAAGAAGGTTTCCTGTATACGCTCGACAATATCGTCATGCCTTTGCTGGACGAGTTCAAACCGGATCTGATCATCAATTCGGCCGGTCAGGATAACCATTATTCCGATCCGATCACGAACATGAAGTTTACGGCTCAGGGTTATGCGATTTTGAATGACCGTCTGAAACCGGATCTGGCCGTGCTGGAAGGCGGTTATTCGATTGAGTCCGCGTTGCCTTACATCAATACAGGCATTATTCTGGCGATGGCCGGTATGGATTACAGCCATATCAAGGAACCGGATTACGATCCACGCAATCAGGTCCAGTCCCAGCACATCACCAATTACCTGAAACAGCTGAAAGACCATACGCTGGATAACTGGAGAAACAAGGAAGCGATCAAGCGCAAGTTCTACCAGAGCCAGCCGTTCCATCGTCGCAATCGCAGCATTTTCTACGATACCGACTATATCCGTGAAACCCAGACCGAAGTCGTCAGACAGTGTCCGGATTGCGGCGGTACCGTCGTGATCGATTCGCAGGCGGATTCCGGAAGGGACAGCCACATCAAGGCCGTTGCCATTCCGCGTTACTCTTGCGACGCTTGCCGTAAATGGGGCGAAGAGCAGTTTGAAAAGGGCAAGAAGGAAGGTTATGCCCAGGTCTTCCTGCAGGACAAGGACAAGGATCTGTATCTTGTCGACGAATGAGTCGGCCGTCCGTTTTGTGATTGTATTTGAAACGACCGAAGCCAGCTTTATGCTGGCTTCGGTTTGTCGGCTGTTTTAACGTCACAAAACGGTAGCGGTAAAATCCGGTTTTATTCGATAATATAAGTTTTCATCGTTCTATTGAATGTCATATGGAATTCGATCTTTCCGTTTCGCAGATAAATGAATTGCTGCCCAATATCAGTCAGGAATCCGTATTGGCAGAGCGTCTCGCTTCACATGGCCTCACAAATGGCCGGATTCTTGTGCCGGCCCATCTTTTTGATGAGGATGCTCTGGATCAGTTATGGCAGGTGGCGGAAAAAAATGATGACAAGTCATTGTTGTTCCAGTTGATTGGTGAAAGGAATGCCAAGAAAGCGAGCGGAGGGACTTTTACCGTTCCCAATCTCGAGATGCTGGTTCCTGTGTTGACGGAATATCTGTCGATAGATTCCATCGACGGCTGGCTTTACCGTCGTAACAAGGATGGCATTTTGCTGCCCTGGCTGATTGAGAGCATCGAGTATGTGCCAAGGGAATATGACAAGCCTTCCCTGCCATATGTCTGCATCCAGTTGCTGGCCAATACGATTGCCTCAACCACTCATATTGACGATGGCGTTCCGGAACAATGGCGGTCTGGCATGACGAATGCCATTCTGTTCTATCAGAGGGAAATGGGCAAACTGTCGATTCCCGAATTGCTGGCAAACAAGGGGTTTTACAAGGAATGTCCGGAATTCAGGGAAGAATACGAAAGACAGCATGAGCGGTTCAGGAGTTTCCAGTCATTTTACGGGAAGCAGTTCCTGGCAAGGAATTTCGGTTTCATGGTCAGGCCTGGGGAGACGCCCTTATCTGAAAATCTTGAATTCTTCCGCATTCCACAGGGCACTACTGTCAAATGTGTCAATGATGAGGAAATTCTGGAAAGGCGCATCGAAACGCATTCCAGTAGTGGGGCGGTCATTCCCGGAACGGCAGGGCAGATTCCCATTCACTGTTATCTCAGGATGTTCCATCTGGAACAGCACGAAAATTGCTGGGTACACGTCCAGAACCTGGAAGAATACCAGTACAGGCCCGAATTGAAGGACAAACTGGTTTTGCCGGAGGATCATCGCCGGCTGGTTGATATCCTGACGGCGAATTCGGACATGCTGGTCGATGACATTATCGAAGGCAAGTCAGGCGGTACGACCATTTTGTGTATGGGGGCTGCCGGTCTTGGAAAAACACTGACGGCAGAAGTCTATTCCGAAGTGGCGGGCAAGCCGTTGTATCGTGTCCATTCCGGCCAGTTGGGAACGTCGGCTGAAAGCGTGGAAGCGGCGCTTTCCACTATTTTGCGGCGTGCGGAACGCTGGGATGCGATATTGCTGATGGATGAGGCGGACGTGTATATCCGCCGTCGCGACAATGACCTGGAGCATAACGCCATCGTGTCGGAATTCCTGCGGACGCTGGAATATTTCGACGGCTTGCTGTTTTTGACCACTAACCGGGTCGATGATGTGGACGACGCGATCCTTTCCCGTTGCATTGCGGTGATCCGCTATGAAATGCCTCCCCGGGAAGATGCCATCAGGTTATGGAAATCCCTGTCGGAGCAATTCCAGGTCAAGTTGTCTGACAGTATGATTGCCGATCTTGTACGCGATTTTCCGTATTCTACGGGACGCGATATCAAGGAACTGTTGAAACTGACGAGCCGTTTGTGTACCAATAATAATGAACAGGTTTCGCTTGAGGCCTTCCATCAGTCTTCCGTGTTCAGGGGAAAGAGGTAAAGAGGCCGTTCTGAAACGACATACCGCAAAAAAGCCAGCACTATGCTGGCTTTTTTGCATGGAATCCGATGGGTTCAGTAAAGAGGCTGCGACAAGGATTCAGCTTTTTTTACAGTCGGTCATTGTCTGAAATCGTTCCCCGAATTTTTTATGTAAAACGTTCAGCGTGCCGACAGTCATCGATTTTCCATACCTCCAAAAACGGTTTGTCAGGCGCAACCACAACCACAGGCATGCGCATGTTTCTCATGCTTGCGGCACATCGAAAAATCACCTTCCTGACCTTTCGGGATATTGCCCAGTTCTATAACGGTACCGGTGCAACCGAAGGTCACGATATCGCCCAGGGCGTCTTTCATTTGCTGCATGGCATTGTCGCCTGTGCAATGGCATGGAATGAGCCAATCCATGTTCCAGCTTTTCATGGCTTCCAGTGTCTTGTCCATGCGTTCTTCTGAAGCGCGGATCAGGTGCATTCCGCCGACGATACCGGAAACTTTGTCGATTCCGGAGACTTTCCGGATGTAATTGACTGTGTTGACGATGCCGGAATGACAGCAGCCCAACAGGATAACAAGGCCTTTGTCAGTTTCGAACCACATGGACATGTCGTCGGAAACGGGATCGGGTTTCTTTCCTTCACTGTCCAGGAAAAGGGCATCGCCTACATCCTCGAAAGTGGTCAGGCGCGGAACCGGCCCTGTTATCGCAACGCCCGGCAATAAATAGTGCGGTGCTTTCAGGGTATGTTTCTGGTCTGGAGGAAGCGAATCGAAGACTTTCCTGGCGCTTGCAGGCGGAGACCAGTTCAGTCCCTGTTCACCCGGACGGCAACAGAAACGGTCTGCATCGATGTTTTCCCCGCAGTACATGGGAGCATCGGGATTCATTGCATAAAAATCGGCAAGGTTATCGGTATGGTCGTCATGGCCGTGACTCAGGACGAGTACTTCCGCGTCAGCCAGATTGATGCCGAGGCGTTCGGCGTTTTTCAGGATGACGCCTTTTTGGCCGGTATCGAAAAGAATACGGCGGTCGCGGATTTTGATCCATGCGGCAAAACCGTGTACGCATTCAAGGCCGACGCCCGCCTTGTTGTCGACGAGAAGGGTAATACTGGAAGCTGGATGACCACATCCACATTGATGTTCTGCTGTTACGTTTGACATGATTGTTATTCCGTTAGCGTAAAGTCATGATCGTTTTCTGACATCATTCATTTTATCCATTAACAGTCCGATACTTCAACGATTATTTTTTTGGACTTTAATCCTTTTAAAAACAATGAATTAAACATGTTTTGTCTGTCAGGAGGTTTGGGGTGATCATTGTTTTTCATGTCATATATGCCAACTGTGGCACTCATTTGGCAGTTATTTGGCAGTTAAAGGATTTGTCAGATGGAAATTAATGAAAAGCTAAAGAAGAGCTGAAGGAAGAGGAAATTCAGGCGGAGATATTGTGGGGTGGGGTTGGAATGAAGCACAGGACGGTTTTATTGAGGTCTTGCGGGAAGAAACAAAAACGGCACTCCGAAGAGTGCCGTTTTGACGAGGAAGCTGACGGATCAGACTACCTGTTTTGCGTGCAGTTCCTTGATCTTGGCATCATCGAGGCCGAGTTCTTTCAGAACTTCA
>JAEYIG010000190.1 GCA_023409175.1 Pseudomonadota bacterium | reverse complement strand
GTAAAGAGTGACATTCGTCTGGGCATGTGCCATGCCCAGCGCCAATCCCATGCCTGCAAAAACAATGAGTTTCTGTTTCATTGGTAATCCCTGAATGAATTGTTAAAGATCAATTTGCCTGCAGGCGAGGAATATTATATGGCGGGAAACAACAAGTGTAAATAAGAATCATTCTCATTTATTGAACGTTATTTTTTCAGTGGTTTTTTTGTCAATCTAAAGATTCCCTGCGGAAAGAAATACGGGAAAAACGGGAATGACTGAAGAGATCTGAGGAATCGTGAAGCCCTTTTCGTGCATGTGAAAACATTTCTTAATAAGGGCGCCAATCTGACTGATAAATAACAATATCCCGGCCGTAAATACCGATACGATCCATTCATGAATTCATAAACTCAGTAAAGGATCCGGGCCATGAAAATCAGACTCTTGAAGCCTTCGGTATTGACGGGCATATTGGGTGTTGCAGGTCTTCTTTGTCTTCCCCTTTCCGTGCAGGCTGCCACTACCGTCAATGGCGTCATCAACGCCACCATTACGCTGGTCGACGCCTGTTCCATCAATGGAAGCACGCCGACTGCGGGAGCGACATGGGGTACGCTGGCCTTTGGCTCGCAACCGACCCTGTTCACGACGGCAACGGCCACGGTTACCGGTACCGGTTCCTCGCCGATATCGCTCCAGTGTGCAGCCGCTACACCGCCCACACTGACCATTGTCAGTGGCGCCAATGACAGTAATGCCGGATCGGGGCATACGCATGCCATGGCAAATGGCGCCAAATATGTTCCCTACGATATCTATACCGATTCAGGCCATACCACCAAGATCAATAATGGCACGGCCTTTTTCACCAGCGCCAACAACGGTACGTCTGAAAACGTGAACATCTATGGGCAGGCTACAGGAGCCAGTGGCCTGACACCGGGTGCTTACACTGATACGTTGACCGTGCAACTGACTTATTGAGCGGATTGATGCGGAAATGGGAAGGCTGACGGCTATTGCAGCGATATGTTCCGTCACATGGTCGCTGCCACTCCCTGCATGGGGGGATTGCACATTGAGTGCCTCCCCTTCAGGCTGCCCCTTTCAGGTACAGGCCATCATACAAAACGGCTGTCTGGTTTCCGGTGGTACGGGAACAGCCATATTCGGGTCGCTGAATTTCGGTACGCAACCGGCGCTTTCGACCCAGACGATCAGTACGGCACTCGCCTCCAACGCTTCCTGGCAATTGAATTGCACTCCCAACATGAGCCTGACGATGAGCCTTGATGGCGGCCAGAACTATAACGCCGGACGTCAGCTCGCCAAAACAGGCGGCGCAACGCTCCAGTACCAGTTGTATTCCGATGCAGGCTATACGATCCCCATCCAGCTGAATCAGGCGGTCACGATCAGCAATGTCGGCACTGGCAACAACATTACCCTGCCGGTATACGGCAGGTTGACTTTACCGGGCTATGCCCCCGTCGGAACGTATACCGACACGGTCGTGGTCACGCTGTCATGGTAAGGCCATACGTTAGCTTTGACGGGAATATTGACAGGAAACTGCCCATTTTTTTCAGGAAGTGAACCATGAAACGACTGACAGACCTTTCAAAGGTAAGGAAAAGTGCAATCCGGCTATTGATAGTCGTGATCGCTTATTTCCTGGCTTCTCTCATGCCGGCAACGGCTGCCATACTGATCTGGCCGACAAATGTCTTTATCGACAGCAGGGAAAAAGGAAACGTCATGTGGCTCGAAAACCGTGGCGACGCCGTACAGACCTACCAGCTCCAGATTTACGAATGGACACAGGCCAATGGCAAGGATGAGCTGAAAGACCAGAACGCCGTCGTCGCCAGCCCTCCCATCATGCAGATAGAGCCCGGCAAAAAGCAATTGGTACGGCTGATCCGAACAGAGACGCCTCCTGCCGGACAAGAGCAGACCTATCGGGTCATTTTCGACGAAATCCCTTCGGCAACCCCTGAAGCGAAGGACGAGACCAATGGCGTGAAGTTCCGGATGCGTTATTCCGTCCCCATTTTCGTTTTCGGCGAAGGGCTTTCCAGACAATTCATGCAGCCCGGCGACGAAAAAACCGAAGCGGACAAAGTCGTCATCGGAAAAAACCTTTCCTGGCGGATCGCAAGCGGCAAGAAACAGAAAACGCTCGAAATCCATAACAGCGGGCCGGTGCATGTCCACCTGCGGAACCTGACTTTCGCCAGACAGGGAGAAACCCGGACAGACCCGGGAGGTCCTGCCGGTTATATCCTGCCGGGCGCAACAATGAGCTGGCCCCTGAAGGCCGGCATGGGTTCAGGCCAGACACTGCTGGCCATTATCAACGGCAAACAATTAATCAGAATAAATGCCGCCAATGCCAACGAAGCCGATTAAAAGGAGACCGTGCCAGCTAACAGGAAAACCGGAAACACACTATTGCCTGCTCATTGATAGCGTTTCAGGAAAAACGGTTACTCGTACCCTCCTATCCATACTGATATCCCATCTTCTACTGATGGGATTGCCGGCGGTGTTGACTGAAAATGCCTGGGCCGCAAACACGCCCGGCATTCCCGTCATGGCAGACAAGGCCCAACTGAACCTCTATCTTGAACTGGTACTGAACGGCCGTCCCACCGGACACGTCGCTCCCGTCCTTTATAAAGACGGACAATACTGGGTCAATACGCGCGACCTTGAAACGGCCGGAATACCGACCGCACTCTGGAAAAGCCAGATCCCACCCAAAGGATATGCCGAAATCGCCCTTGACGGCGCAAAAGGCGTGAAAGTCCATTACGACAGCCATACGCAACAACTGGAGATTGACGTCCCACCGGAAGCCCTTCCCACACAATCCGTCGACTTCAGCGAAAAACGCCCTTTTTACCCGCCACAGGCCGGACTGGGCATGTTGCTGAACTACGATGTCTATGTCCAGAAAAACCATGAGGCAGGAAGCAACACCAATGCATGGAGTGAAATCCGTCTCTTCAGCCCATATGGTTCCCTCTCGAACACGGGTATCTACCGTCACAATTTCTCGAGCGATCTTTTCAACGACCAGGACGGCTATGTCCGTTATGACACGCGGTGGCAATACTCTGACGAAATCCGTATCCTGACTTATGAAGCCGGCGACGTGGTGACCCGCACGCTGTCATGGAACAACCCTGTCAGGATCGGGGGTTTCCAGATATCGAAAAATTTCAGCATCCGCCCTGACATCATTACCTATCCCCTGCCCCAGTTCGCCGGTAGCGCGGCTGTCCCATCGACACTGGACCTTTACCTTGACGGGTACAAGGCACAAAGCAACCAGTTGAATCCGGGCCCCTTTTCCATCACGACAACCCCTTTCGTCAATGGTGCTGGAGAAGCCGTCGTCGTGACGACAGACGCGCTCGGCAGGCAGGTATCGACGACATTGCCCTTTTACGTGACAGGCGAATTGCTGAAAAAAGGCCTGACCGATTACGCCGCGAGTTTTGGCGTGTTAAGGCAGCGGTATGGCATCTCCAGTTTCGATTACGGCAAACTGGCCTATAGCGGCAGCCTTCGCTACGGCCTGACCGACTCACTGACCCTTGGCACCCACGCCGAAGGCTCAAAATCGCTGACTGTCGGCGGATTGGGAGCCACCGTGCGTCTCGGGATGTTGGGTGTCGCCAATGTCTCCTATAGCGCCGGCACCGGCAGCGGCCGCCATGGCAGTCAGCTGACCGCCGGTTACCAATATTCCAACCGTAATTTCAATACAGCCGCCCAATGGGTCAAGTACAGTCCGGACTGGCGCGACCTCTCGACTATCGGAAGCTGGCAACGCCCATTCAGGCAGAGCATGCAACTGACGGCAGGTATCCCGCTCGGACGCTTCGGCAATATCAGCGGCGGCCTTTTTTCGATAAAAAACGATGACGACAGCAATACGCGGCTGACCAACCTGACATGGAGCATCACCCCCGGCAATTTCGGGACTTTTTACGTTTCCGCCAACAAATCCAACAATAACGGGGGCTGGGCCGGTTTCATCCAGTGGATATTGCCCTTCGGCAATGAACGCCGGGACACGGCATCGGTCACGGTGACACGCAATGAACAGAAGGAATATTCCCAGCGGTTCGATTACAGCCGCTCCGTCCCGACCAACGGTGGCCTTGGCTGGAATCTGGGTTACAGCTTCGATTCATCTGGCCCGAATTACCGTCAGGCAGACGTGACCTGGCGTAATGACAAGCTGCAAATGCGGGGTGGCTTTTTCGGTCCCGAGAACAATAACACGACATGGGGAGACGTCAGCGGGTCGCTGATCCTGATGGACAATTCGCTCTTCGCCACGAATATGGTGAACGACTCGTTCGTTCTCGTCTCGACAGACGGCGTCCCGGCCATACCCGTCAAATATGAAAACAACCTGATCGGGTCGACCGATACCGACGGCCATCTCATGGTACCGTCCGTCCCGGGATACTACGCCGCCAAATATGAAATCGATCCCCTGAACCTGCCGCTGGACATGCAGGTTCCTGAAGTCGAGAAACGGGTCGCCGTCAAAGGCGGTAATGGCTACCTCATGCGCTTTCCTGTCAAACAGACCTTGCCGGTCACTATCAGGCTCATGGATGACCACCGGAAACCGCTGCCGACCGGATCTGTCGCAAGACTCGCTTCCGGAATGGTATCACCAGTCGGACTCGATGGATTCGCCTATTTTGACGATGCCGAACCTGAAAACCGTGTCACCGTCGCCCTTCCTGACGGAGGACAGTGTCATGCGAATTTCAGTATCGACCGGCAAAAAGCCGTCGGCACCATTTCCCGTGTTGAGCCACTGGAATGTATCAGGGAGTGAAAAGATGATACAAAATACATTAAGACACTTTCTCAACCTTTTGAAAAGAATTTGCTTTTTTACGGCATACCTGCTTTGCCTTTTGCTTCCCGCCATGGCGATTGCCGCTCCCGGTTGTGCGACCTCAACGCCCACCACTACGGCTTCCTTCGGTTCCCCCACTTCCATCCAGGTCAACAGCAGCCGACAGAATACATCCATCGCAAATGCCGGTATCCAGTGTGGAGGTTCCCTGTTGACCGTTCTGGGCGCTCCCGGCTACATCAATGCGGTGGTTTCCACCGCAAAAGGATCCAAACTGACGAATGCCGCCGGAGACGCCATCCCATACCAGATATTTGCCGACCAGAACTACACCTACCAGATCACGCCCGGCACCGCGATGAACTACTACAACGCCACGCTCCTGAACCTTCTCGGACTGACCGGCAGCAACAATGCCCCGTTGCCCATGTATTTCCGTACCGTCACGGGTTCACTGAACCTCAGCAGCGGCACCTATACCGATACGGTTACGGTCAACTGGAGCTGGAGCATCTGTACCCTTGTCAGCGTGGGCAATCTCTGTATCGGCCCCGTCAACACAGGAACCGCGACGGCCGTCGTCAACATCAGCCTGATGATCAACAATGACTGCATCATCAACGCCCCCAACATCAGTTTCGGGACAGCGCCGCTAGTCAGTGCCTTTTCTCCCGTCACGCAAACCATCAGCGTACAGTGTACCAAGGGGACGTCCTATACCGTCGGGCTCTCCGACGGCAGCAATGCCTCAAGCGGCTAGCGGCGGATGGCCAACGGGAGCAATTACATCAGTTATGAAATCTATCAGGGATCAGGCGGCACGACACGGTGGGGTTCGACAGCAGGACAGACGCGCTCATCAGGGAGTGCCGACGTCAACCCGGGAGCCGGGACGGGGAATTCAACGCAGGGATTCATATACAACTCGAAAGTGCTGTCCGGCCAGACGACCCCACCTGCCGGAACCTATACCGACACGATCGTGATCAATGTCGGTTTCTGAAAAACGGATCAAAAAAAGGTGACGACAATATTGTCGTCACCTTTTTGAATACCTGTAATGCCGAGAACCGGAATGGAAAACTCATTCTCCGACCAGTTTGTCCAACTCCCCGCTTTCGACCAGATCCATCAGTTCCGGCAATGCGCCAATATGGTCGTATCCGATGAAAATCTGCGGCAGGACATGGCGTTCCGAACGGGCCCACATTTCCACGGCCAGTTTCATGTCGGTATCGACAAGCAGTTTTGTGTATTCGATACCCATTTTATCGAAAATCTGTGCAGCCATATCGCAAGCCGGGTGGCCTTCTACACAGTACATCTCAACTTTGTTCTTCATCTTGATCCTTCGGTTCGTTAAGGTGAAAAGGACAGAAAACTGTCATGCATCGGTCGCAATGACAATATTATATACTGAGATCGAATAGGCATATTTTCCGGTTGAAAATAAACTGTTTTCCGACAAACATTGCTGAAATGGCCCCCTGGCGGACAGCGGTGGCGTCCTGTCAGATTTGATAAAAATGAAAACATGTTCATAAAGCCTGACCAGCATGTGAAAGGACCGCGCAAACAATCCGTCAGGCACGGTAATATGTTCTCCATGGCCCGAAAACTCGTTTCCCTGCTGATATTATCCTGCATGCTGTTTGCCGGTATGGCAAACAGTGCCGGACTTGTTTTGGCTACGGCTTCTGCCAGTCCCCATCCGGTAACGAAAACCGTCACTGCCCATTCCTGCCATGACAACATCGTGTCAGACAGCCAGCATCCCCCGTCGGCTAACGTCCCGGTTCATGGCAATGACACTCCTGCAAAACTCCTCCACGAGTGCTGCTCCGGCGTTGCCCTTTTCCTGTTGTCTTCACGTTTTTCCTGGCCCGATCAGGAAGTGGGACATGCACGGGCTCCGGAACCCATCCTGATTTTGACACTCCACCCTGAAAATCCCTTCAGGCCGCCGATTTTTCTCCTGACCTGAAACCGACATATTTTTCGCAGCATAAATGCCTGCGTGTTTTTGAAACAGGAGCAAAAAAAATGAACATGACCCATTACATGGAGTTGCTGGCGGACAACCAGCCCTGGAACCTGATTTTTTTCATGGCCTTACCGGTCATACTGGCCGAAACGGTCGCCATTACCGAACTTTATATCCTCTATACCCGCAAACTGGACACATGGGTACGCAAGCTTAACCGTCTGGCCGGAGTGGTCGTTGGCCTGTATTTTGCCGGCATCATCATTTACCTGCTGATCAATGCCGTGGTACCGATCACCCGCGCAAATGAATGGAGAACGGCCATTGACGTCATCGCCGTAGGCGCTTACCTGATCGGCGGCATACCGATGATATTGATAGCCCTTCAGGATCTGAACCTCATCCACAAGAACGCTTCGGTCGAGAAAAGGCTGGGCTATCATGCCATATACGTTGCCGTCTTTCTCGTTTTCGCTCATATCGCCATGATTGCCGGTATGGCTGACCCGGCGATATTCGGCTATCACGGCCCGATGACCGGACACGATATGTCAACCCATTCACAAGCCATGCCAATGGGGCAAGAGAATACGGCAGACAACTGGCTGAATACAAAGCATCTCCATCAAACCATATTGCACCCGTAAACGATCCGGGCAATAACCTCTCCTGTTCATTCAGGGGAGGTTTCCAACTGAAGGAAACGCTTCCACAAACCCGTAAAATCCGGGCGAAAAATCCCTTTGACGAACGTCAAGCAAGGGATAAAAAAACCGGAAAAATCCATGAATTCCAACTTTTATAAACAAGTAAACTGCAGTGCCAACCTATAATCTTTTCACAGCGTTCTATAAAGACATTTTACTTTTTCGACAATTGGGGATGCCTATCATGAATTATGAATACGCAGTGCTTGAGTTTCCGGAACAAAAGGTTGCCGGAATCAAAATCGAGACGGACATGAAAAACGCACAAAAAGACTGTGCCGAGCTTTGGAAAACCTTCGGGCCAAGAGTTTATGGCGAACTGTCCGTCAACCAGTCCATTCCTGAAATGCCCGCGACATTCGGTGTTTGCAAGATGATCGACAATGACCGGTTCACGTATTGGGCCGCAGTCGAAATCGATTCGGAAGACAGGATTCCCGCCGATCTGGAGGTGTTGACCATTCCGACGCAAATGTACGTGACCTGCCAGGTACCGGGTATCGAAAAACTGGGCGATGCCTATACGGAAATGTACGAGGAATGGCCCGGATCGCAGATGGATTACGTGATGGATACGGATGGCATCAGTTTCGAACGGTATCCTTACCGCTGGAAAGAGGAGGAAGAGTTCGAGATTTATGCCCCTGTCAAGATGAAACAGATGGGGTGATCGCCAACCGTTTCAATTCCTGAAAAAAAGCCCACGTTTTCACGTGGGCTTTCTCGCATCCGCAATTTCATTTGGAACCGGAAAAAAGTGCCCGTAACTCTGTCCGACCGATAACCGGATGCCATTAAACTGTTGCGTTAACAGGATACATTTTTATTATCAATAAAATAACAAGATGTTTAAATGCGTACCTTCCATTCTCCTGCCATGTCGAAAATCATGATAAAAATCATCAAATTGGATGGTCAATTCTACCAAACAAACCGTTCATGATATTGCCCAGGATTTTTCTAACCAGCCGGTCGAGAATAAAAAATTGTCCACCCTAAAGGAGTGAAAATGAATACGACTGAACCGCGCCGTCGTGATCCGGACCCTCACTATGCCGGAACCGACCGCCTGACAACTGAAGGACGTGACGAACTGCCCGATTCGGCCTTCGGCATCCCCGCCAAACGTGAATTCCCGATGCCTGACGCCGAACATGTCCGTGCCGCCGAATCGCGTTTCCATTTTGCCTCTGACGAAGACAAACCCGAACTGGCCCGCCGGATTCTGGCAAAAGCACGCGAATTCGGCGTGGATGTGGAAAGCCCGAATGTGCTGGAATGGGCCGGGAAGTGATCACGTGTATTCCTAAAACAGGCAAGAGAAGAATTATCCGAAACCAGACTTCTTTCGCTCAGACAAGATCCGATAAAGAAAAAGCGCATCCCGGTCAAGGTGCGCTTTTTTGCCTGAAACCATCCTTTTTTATGTCAGCGATTCATTCTCCTTGCCCACAGGCATACCACTGCAGTGATCCTCCATAAGATTGGGTTCCCCTGCAACCTGCTTCAAACGATAATGATGTAATATTTTGGCAATAACTCCCTGTTCCCGACGATGCATTTCCCCCACCGGTCGTTACATTCGGCGGAGCAGAAAATGGGATAGCAAAATTCATTGTTGTGTTGACAGTGGATAAAGTCTGGCATCCCCCCTGTTCCAGCCAGCCATCTGACCATTTCCGGTACCAGTTCGTGCCGTCGTCATAGGTGTCGGTCACATATTTGACTGCAGTTCCATTGACCGTTTTATCGAGCTTGTTTGTAGACAGGTCAGTCACATCATTCGCCAGCCCGGTAATATCGATCAGTCCGGGATTGCTGGCGACATCAAAGGCCTTGATGCAGGGTAACAGGGTCAAAGCTGGAGGTTGGACAGTGTTGGATGCGCCATATATCGCACTGGAGCGTTGTGCAGAAAAACCCGTTATTACCGTTCCTCGGTTTGCGTAATTCCATCCGCCTGAGTTGATTTGATAAAATGCACCGGACACCTCACAATTAAAAGCAGCTGTCCCTTCAATATTCGGCAACCCCGCCTCAATCTTCTGCCCCGGATTCAAGCTGCCTTGCGCAAACCGGTTGATCAGGTCAGGCAGGTTGAACGTGGTCGAGCCATCCCCTCCTCCGAACGTCGTACCAATAGCGGCAAAGAGTTCAGGATAGGTTTCCCTTCCGACTGCCGTTCCATCCGCTTTCAGGTATCCTGCAGGGGGTGTCGTCATGGCAAAGTATTCGACTGTCCCCACCGGCACTCCGTTTAATGGGCTGATTCCTTTGGCGGGATTCTGCAAGACCCATTTGTCCAGCTGGCTGTCGTATTGCATTTCCAGCCAGTGGCCGCCTCCAGCTATGTCTCCGGTTTCAAGGGGAAGGTTGTTTCCCTTGACGATGGTTTTCGCTCCGGTCTGGTCGGCTCTGAAGGTCGGGTTTGCGGCCGGATTTTTTGTTGCGGCACGGACGTGGACGAGCAAGCCGTTTTTCAGGTCTTTTATTGCCGGGTTAAAGCTGGCCGTCAAGGCTTCGGATGTGCCACCCGCTTCAGCTGTCAACTGGGACGAAACGGAACTGATCGCCGTTTCGATATGCTGGCTCAGGGTGTCGATGTCCCCATTGTCTAGGATGTCCTCGCCGGTCTTTTCTGCAGTGAATTTTGCAACCGCAGCGGCAATGGACGATCCCTGTCGGATGGCCTTGTTGATCTCGGATGAACGGGCCATCCCTTTTTTGAAGCCTTCCTTCAGGAAACCGGATTTCTCGTATTCCGACTGGCCGATGACATTGGCTCCTTCTCCGGTAGCGAATGGCTTGAAGTCGTTTTGTGGATTTTGTGCGCTGGAAGTGCCTGATAAAGATGTATTCATAATAATTTCCCATCAGCCCCTCTTCACATGGTGAAAACGGGCAGTTCATTAATCAAATACAACGGACTCTTTGGCGCGCCGGTACAAATCCTATCAA
>JAEYIG010000208.1 GCA_023409175.1 Pseudomonadota bacterium | reverse complement strand
AAAAACCGGGTATGATTACCGTTTCAATCGGTAAAGCCATCGACCCCAAAGGCCGTGCGCCAGATGAATTGATGAAAGAAGTCGAAAACTGGATTGAAAGCGAAATGCATCGGATATCCCCCGATATCTACCCTTCAATTGAGCCGTGATCTCCGGCTATAGCGGATCTGTCTATGCAAATGGATTTATTCGATCGGTTCCTCACAAAAATATCAGGCAACAAAACGTCCGGTAACCCGACACATTCTGCTGACAAATCAGGCAGGGAAAAAACAGGCAAAAACAATGACGACCTTTCCAAAACCATAATATTGGACGGCCAACCAATTGTTTATACACTTCGGCGTTCGAGCCGCCGTTCCATCGGTTTCCTGGTCAATGAAACCGGATTGCGTGTCACGGCCCCCAGAAGGAGCAGCCTGTTTTCCATCGAAAAGGCTATAGAGGAAAAACAGAAATGGATATTGTCCAAACTGGATTTTTACCGTGACAACCGTCCTGAACAAACGGTTCCGATTCACTGGGACCATGGTGCGCTCGTCCCCTATCTCGGCAAGAAATTGCCTCTTGAAACCATTGTCGGAACAGGAAAGACACCTGTTTTCAAAATCGAAAACGATGCCCTACTCGTTTATCAATCCGACAACAGCAAACCGCTTGGTTTGACATTGAAAAACTGGCTCGTGCAGCAGGCCAGGGATATCCTTTCCAACCGTCTTTCCTTGCACGCCAAACGCATGAATATCCCTTTCAGTTCTTTCAGTGTTTCGAATGCCCGGACACGGTGGGGTTCCTGTTCAATAAAACGCCACATCAGGCTGAACTGGAGACTTGTCCATTGCAATGTCGCCCTGATAGATTATGTCGTCATACATGAACTGGCGCATTGTCTCGAAATGAACCACAGCCGACGTTTCTGGAATATTGTGGAAACATACTATCCGGATTACAAAAATGCCAGAAAACAACTGCACCTCCAGTCATCTTCGCTATTTTCTCTTTTTGACCAAGAAAAAAGTAATGATTCAGAATAAAATCTGCTGATATAAAGGTTTACAAACCTTGTTTGTCTTTTACAATGAAAAAAAACTGGGAGATATCATGCGCTTTCTTCATACCATGCTCAGAGTAGGCGACCTGGACCGCTCTATTGATTTTTACACCAATACAATGGGGATGAAACTGCTCAGGACAAAAGACAATCCGGAATATAAATACACCCTCGCCTATCTGGGATACGAAAGTAATCCGGCTCAGGCCGAACTGGAACTGACTTATAACTATGGGGTATCCGGATACGACATGGGGACCGCATATGGCCACATTGCCCTTTCGGCAGACGACATCGTCGCAACGTGCAACCGGATCCGCGAAAAAGGAGGTAAAGTCACCCGCGAACCGGGCCCGGTCAAAGGAGGCACAACGGTTATCGCTTTCGTTGAAGATCCCGATGGATACAAAATCGAGCTGATTCAGGAAAACGACAATTAATGTCTTACTTATGGAACATTCGGTAAAACAACACCCGTTACATCGAAAACACTGACAACGGGTTTCGAACAAGAAAAAAGGAAAGTCCGAATGATCCTCTCATTCAGGAATAGATTTCCAATTACTTTTCCTTGAAAGTACCGGACAGTTCTTTCAGCAAATGAGACAAATCAGCTGTATCGCAACCGTCCATCAGGATTTTGTAGAAAATGGCAATGATCGTGCTCTTTTTATCCGGACTCATTCCAATTTTTTCTTCTGCATCCCATTTTTCCACCACCTGAGCGGCTGCAGTCAATTTGGTTGTATTTACGGAACCTTGAATATCGTTTTCCGAACCAGCTCTTTTAACCCGATATCTTTCTGCATTTTGATAGGCAGCTATCCCGGCCGATTCACCATGAGCCAAAACCAGATAATGTTCAGGTATTTCAAAAACTTTACGTATTCCACCAATTCCATATTGCTCTTCGTAACGCCAGCCTTCCTTAGCCGCTCTGGACAAAATACTCGATTTGGTCGTTGGCAAGCCAGGCAGACGCATCCGTGCAATCTCAGCAGCTGTGAATAAAATTTTCATAGAAATAGTTGTCTCTAATGAACAAAACGGTCAATACACTCACAAAACACTTCACAACGGTAAAAAAATAAATTAAACTCGAAACATGTTGATTAGCAATGGAAAATAAAAAAATACAGAGCACCCTTTACAATACACTTCGATACACTTAAAATGCTTTTAGTTCCATTTCCGCTAAACATATTCGGTTTTTCAGTTTCGACTTTAAGGGGACAAATAAGTCGAACGTAACTTGGCCTGATCTTTTCAGGTCAAGTTACATTTTTCCCATAATGGATAATCATGCCATAGCTGCATGTTTATTCACAAATTTATACCGTTCGTAATCTCTTTTAAAACTATTTAATCTATCGAGATACTCGACAATGACATTCTTTAAGGCTAACACAGCTTAAAAACCAGGCATAGCATTAACAAAAAAAAGTCTCAGGATTATAAGGTAACTTAAGGAATGCCTGATACAAAAAAAATCAGTTCGAGTCATTAAAAGTCCAAATACATCAACAGGATTACCGACATCCGCTTTTTGCGCAATTCAAAAATCTCAACTTCCACGGTCTGGAAAAATGAGACGCCAATGACTGAAAATTATTTATAAATGTATCTCATTAATAAAGACAACACAAATTTCAGTTGTCACGACATTGGCAAAAACGGTTTTTGAAAATATTTCACCCGAGAATTATTTCAGTACAAGAAAACTTATTTTCCCAACCTTTTTTCGTCAATATCACGAGAAAGCAACTCTTCTTTTATATCCATAACGATTACATCATTACTTTATCTGATCATTATCAAAATGACATCTTTTAAATTGTCGAAAATTAACATTATTTTCAGACAAGCAAGGAGATGATCGATGAAAAGCGAGCATGAAAGTTACAAACAACGATATGAAAAGCATACCAGCAAGCCAGACAAGTATGATCCGAACAATCTTTTGACCGGGATGATCAAGAAACTCAACCTGAAAAACGATGCTGCCCTCTCACGCGCGCTGGAAGTCGCTCCTCCTGTCATCAGTAAAATCCGTCACGGTCGTTTGCCTGTGGGCGCTTCTTTGTTGATCAGGATGCAGGAAATCAGCGATCTCTCCATCAAGGAATTACGCGATATGATGGGAGATCGACGCACCAAATTCCGCATTAGTGACAAACAGTTCAAACCCAAAAACGAAAAAGGGTTGAAAGTAACTGAACCGACAGGAGCATGACATTGCTTCTTTTTACTCAAACGGGCAATCCTGCCACAAATTGAATGCAAAAGAAGAACGAACCCTTCAAAATTGCCAGCCCTCCATTGACCGAAGGCAAATGAAAAGATATCATCATGCACTCTGCTGTGATTTGAAAACAATAACAGCTTGGAGATGTGGCCGAGAGGTCGAAGGCACTCCCCTGCTAAGGGAGCATACGGGCCAAAACTCGTATCAAGGGTTCGAATCCCTTCATCTCCGCCAGAATTCAGTTCAGTAGTAAGAGAAAGCAACGAACCCGTTATCTCTCATGGAGGTGGCGGGTTTTTTGTTTGTCTCTCAGGCATTCCGTACAGATATCAAAAGAATTTTCTACCTGAAATCCCCTTGGGGGATATGTGTTGGCTTTTCCGGGCCGGATTGTCTTTGACATATCCAAAATGATACGGTCCATACCACTTCATCATGGCTGAAATGCTTCTGGATTGAAAAATCGCCAACTCATCAGCCAATGCCGATCACAGGACACCCGCAAGGAAAAGCACCTCCTTTTAAAAAAGGACACAGCGGAACTAATAAAAGTATTAACCAGTCAATAAAACATTCTTCCGATATCCGAAAGGGTGACTTTGGCAAATTCATCATCCGATAATTCCCCGAATTCCCAGAACGAAAACGTAAATGAGGCACCCAACACGAGGAGACAACTGGGTGTACTCGCCATGACACTTCTTGTGGTAAGTGCCATGTTCGGCGGCGGAGTCTACAATATCCCCCAGAATATGGCGCAATCAGCCGCTCTGGGTTCCATCCTTATTGCCTGGATCGTAACCATCCTCGGTATTTTTTTTCTTGCGAGGACATTCCAGATCCTTGCAGAAGCCCGTCCTGATATGACATCAGGCATTTATATGTATTCCCGCGCCGGTTTTGGAAAAATGGTCGGTTTCCTGATTGCGTGGGGTTACTGGATGTCGGTCGCATTCGGAAACGTCAGCTATGCTGTTTTGCTGATGGACGCCGTAAACTATTTTTTCCCACCTTATTTTGCCGGGGGAAACACTTGGCAAGCCATCGTCGTCGCCTCCATAATCATCTGGACGCTCAGGATCTTCGTATTGCGAGGTGTGAAGACAGCTTCCTTGATAAATAATATCGGAACTGTCGCCAAATTTGTCCCCATCATCCTGTTCATTTTCATTACAGCCTACTTCAGTTTCAGGGGACATCTCTTTGGATCGGACTTCTGGGGAAATTTAAGTAATCAAACTCTGCGTGACAAGCCGCTCGGAGATGTTTTCTCGCAGATCAGAAGCACGATGCTGGTCACGCTATGGATGTATATCGGTATCGAAGGGGCTGTCGTCATGTCTGACAAGGCCACGCCCCGGACGGTAAGTCGCGCGACCATTCTGGGATTTCTGATCGTTTCCGTTCTGTACGTTTTTGTTTCCATTCTGCCTTTCGGGTTCATGTCACATGGTGAACTGGCGGGTCTGGCGCCGCCTTCCACGGCCGCCATCCTCAAACAAATCGTCGGCACGTGGGGCGAAGTTGTCATAAACGCAGGTATTGTCATTGCACTATTGACGTCATGGCTTGTCTGGACATTACTGGTTGCCCAGTTACCGTGGGCCTGTGCAAAAGATGGGACATTCCCGAAAGTGTTTGCCAAAACGAATGCCAATGGCATCCCATCCGTTTCTCTCTGGGTTTCGGCGATCATCATGCAGCTGGCCATGGTTCTGGTCTATTTCGCAAATGATGCGTGGAATGTCATGCTCTCCATTACAGGAGTCGTCATTTTACCCGCCTATATCGGCTCTGCAGCTTATTTATGGAAACTTGTCTGGTTAAAGCAATATCCTGAAAAAGCTATCCATGGCGCAAGAATGGCTCTTGTCGTAAGTGTGATAGCCACCTTTTACGGACTATGGCTTGTATATTCGGCAGGATTGCAATATTTACTGGCGGGTACAGTGGTTTATGCGATTGGGCTGACTATATTCATATGGGCACGTAAAGAGAAGACACCTGGCGTTCCCATATTTACGAAAACCGAACTCGTTATCGCCATCGCACTCGTCGTCATGGCACTTGTCGCATTATTGATGTTGTTTACTGGAAAACTGCCACTCGTTTACACCCCCTGATTTGAGACTCCACAAACGAAAACAAGAAAAAAATGCATAAACGATTCACGTTGATAGAAATGCCTGATCTATGCTGATATCCGTCTTTCCAGCTCAAAATCAGCGGAACTAATACAACGGTTCGCTAGTCCTTATCTTCATGTTCGAAAATATGTCGATTAAGGAGAAAATATGGCTGATTCAACTTCCGGTAGCACAGGAAACAATGCCTCAAAAGGTAACGGGAGTACGGCAGCGAATGCCAAAAAGCAATTAGGCGTTCTTGCCATGACTCTACTTGTGGTGAGTGCCATGTTTGGTGGCGGAGTATTCAACATCCCACAAAATATGGCGCAATCAGCCGCTCTGGGTGCCATCCTCATTGCCTGGAGTGTCACCATTACGGGTATTTTCTTTCTGGCGAGAACTTTTCAGGTTCTGGCAGACGTCCGGCCCGACATGACATCGGGCATTTACATGTATTCCCGGGCCGGCTTCGGCAAGCTGGTCGGCTTTCTGATCGCATGGGGATACTGGATGTCTACGGCATTCGGTAACGTCGGATATGCCGTCCTGTTAATGGATGCTCTGAATTACTTTTTCCCGCCTTACTTCAAAGGCGGCAATACATGGGAAGCCGTCTTGCTGGCTTCTGTCATTATCTGGACATTGAGCCTTTTCGTCATGCGAGGCATCACAGGCGCAACGATATTGAACAACATCGGTACATTCGCGAAATTCGTGCCCATTATCCTTTTCATTCTCATCACCGGATATTTCTGTTTCAAGGGACACCTGTTCGGGACAGACTTCTGGGGCAACGTGGCAGATCATGCCCTGAAAGACAAACCACTCGGTGACGTTTTCGGACAGATCAAAAGTACCATGCTGGTGACCTTATGGATGTATATCGGTATTGAGGGCGCCGTCGTCATGTCCGACAAGGCCTCTCCCCGTACCGTTAGCCGTGCGACCATTCTGGGGTTTTTAACTGTTTCGATCATGTATGTCATCGTCTCGGTACTGCCATTCGGTTTTCTGTCGCAAGGCGAATTGTCGGGCATGGCACCTCCTTCAACAGCTGCCATCCTGAAACTGCTCGTCGGGACCTGGGGTGAAGTCGTCATCAATCTCGGCGTCATCATCGCCCTTTTGTCTTCATGGCTGGTATGGACATTGCTGGTAGCCCAATTGCCATGGGCTTGCGCCCAGGACGGTACTTTTCCGAAAATTTTCGGCAAGACCAACAAAAACGGCATTGCCTCCATTTCGCTCTGGGTATCCACCGTCATCATGCAGCTCGCCATGCTGCTGGTTTACTTTTCGAACAATGCCTGGAACGTCATGCTTTCCATTACCGGCGTCGTCCTTTTGCCAGCCTATATCGGTTCCGCAGGTTATTTATGGAAACTGATCGGCACGAAACAGTATCCGGCCAAAGCGAAATACAGCGCCAAAATGGCTCTCCTGGTCAGCGTGTTAGCGACATTCTACGGTTTGTGGCTGGTCTATTCCGCCGGTTTGCAATACCTCCTGGTCGGCACATTCGTCTATGCCGTCGGGCTGATCGTATTTATCTGGGCCCGCAAACAACAGGCGCCGAATGAACCCGTCTTCACCAAAATCGAGCTTTTCATAGCGATTGCACTCGTTGTCATCTCGGTCATAGCAATCTGGATGCTTTTCGCAGGAGCGCTGCCGACCGTCTACAAGCCCTGATTGAAGAGCTCTTGAATGAACTGAACTGAAATTCTCTTTATCTGCTTATCAAAAATGGTTCAAACCCAACTTATGGAGCGACAATGAACACACCACAAAAACCGATCAACAATACTTTCCTCGCCGGAAAATGGATGCCCTCCGATCAGCAAACCCTGAATGCATGGATGAAAAGCATCATGGACAAAGAGGCAGCCGATAAGCGTCCCCTGTCGCCCACACTTGAAAATTTCAGGAATTTCATCGAAACCAATCCAAAAGCGTATATGTTTTTCACGCAAATGTTCAGCCAGGTTCCTGGCTCTGAAAAGAACTCGCCGTCCGGTTTGCCCCAGGTCCGCGACTATAATCACATGCTGCGCCTGTTTAACGTCATGATGAGACAGGCGCCGGAATACAATGAATCCGGCCTGGTAGGATGTCCGTTCAATGCCGTACTGGACTGGTCCATGGCAACAAGGAGTGGCTGGGCTGCCTTTCTGACCGATGAAATCAATGCCCATTTGAAAGCCATGTTAAATGAATGGGCCGTTTACCTTCAGTCCCCGGAAAGTACGGCAGTCCTGTCTGACGACCCGAAAAATGGCTGGTTTGGCGCCGATGCAAAAAAAGCGATGCCAAAATTTGCTGAAGAATTCCAGTGTGACCCTTCCAAGCCTTACTATGGCTTTACGTCCTGGGATGACTTCTTTACCCGTCCGTTCCGCGATGGGGTCCGCCCGGTAGCTGAACCCGGTAACGATGCGGTTATCGTCAATGCATGCGAATCCGCCCCATACCGCATTGCAAAGAACGTCCAGATGAAAGAAAAATTCTGGCTCAAGGCACAACCTTATGCCGTCCAGTTCATGATGGACAATGACCCTCTGGCCGCACAATTTGAAGGGGGCACCATTTATCAGGCCTTTTTGAGTGCCTTGAGCTATCACCGCTGGCATTCCCCTGTCTCCGGCACTGTCGTCAAAACCCGATTGATCGAGGGAACCTATTACTCCGAAGCTCTCTCTGAAGGCAATGATCCGGCCGGTCCGAATGATTC
>JAEYIG010000207.1 GCA_023409175.1 Pseudomonadota bacterium | reverse complement strand
AGGTTGGCTCCCCTTACGATGAAGGTGACGTCTTCTCCCGCTAACGCCAGCTTTACCCCTACGTAGCCTCCTATCGCTCCGGCTCCTATGATCGCAATTTTCATGTTCTTTCCCTTTTAAATATAGTTCCAGCTTCGCGGATATCGAAAGTTTTTTCTTTTAAGGTCAGGTGGCAAAAGCACACTTTTTCGATAATGCCGTTTACTAATTTTTAATATATTTTTCGTTTTTTATGTATGAAGTTCTCGTACATATGAGAAAACCCATGCCCATCATTTCTGAACCTTGCCGGTAACAAAAGGTTTACTTAAACACTGTCTGATAGACAGCGTATCGGAGGGCGGTTTTATCAAAACCTGATATCGAATGTCGAAACAGGTTCAGCCTTCTTTAATTGTGTAATGCAAATAATGGAAGGGCTAAATCATGCGCTGGTAGCGCAACAATAGCCCAACCCATTATTTTTATTTCGGACTGTTCGGCCGAATAATGCTCAAAATCAGAATAATCCGACTATGCGTCCTTCTGCATCTATGTCAATCATAGTGGAAGATGGGACTTTCGGCAAACCCGGCATTAACATAACGTCGCCGCACATCATTACAATGAATTCTGCGCCGGCCGCCAGTTGCACTTCACGGATATTCACGGAATGGCCTGATGGTGCGCCACGCAATGCAGGATCTGTTGCAAAGGAATATTGTGTCTTGGCAACACAAACCGGGTAGTCGCCATAACCGTCTTCTTCCAGTTTTTTGATCTGGGCTTTGACCTTGCTATCGGCAACGACGTCTCGGGCACCATACAACTTGGTTGCCAAAGTCGACATTTTATCCCAAAGCGATTCTTTTTCATCATAAACGAATTTGAAATTGCTCGGGGTTGTGTCGATAACGTTAACAACGGTTTTTGCCAGTTCTTCTGCACCTTTGCCGCCTTCGCTCCAGTGTTTGGAAACAACGATCGGAGCACCACGGCTGGCCATTTTGTCTTTCAGCAACTGGATTTCAGCTTCGGTATCCAGTGTAAAATGGTTGATGCAGATGACGCAAGGCAAGCCGTAATGATTGCGGATATTGTTGACGTGGCGTTCCAGATGGGCAATTCCCTTTTCGAGCGCTTCCAGATTTTCCTTGCCAAGGTCAGGCAGATTGACACCGCCGTGATATTTCAATGCACGAATCGTGACGACGATGACGGCACAGTCCGGACGCAGGCCGGATTTGCGGCAAACGATATCAACGAATTTTTCTGCGCCAAGATCAGCACCGAAACCGCTTTCCGTAACGACATAATCAGCCAGTTTCAATGCAGCCTTCGTTGCAATAACGGAGTTGCTGCCGGTGGCGATATTGGCAAATGGACCGCCGTGGATCAGGGCCAGATTGTTTTCCAGTGTCTGAACCATATTGGGCTTGATGGCATCTTTCAGGATGGCAGCCATGGCACCATGGGCTTTCAGGTCACTTGCCAGGACAGGTTTCAGATCACGGGTATAACCGATAACGATTTTTCCAAGTCTTTCTTTCAGATCCTGCAGTCCGGTTGCCAGACAGAGAATCGCCATGACTTCAGAAGCGACAGCGATATTGAAGCCGTCAGCACGCGGATAGCCATTGGCAGGACCACCCAATCCAACTGTGATGCTACGCAGGGAACGGTCGTTCATATCCACGACACGTTTCCAGACAACACGACGGGCGTCAATACCCAGTTCGTTGCCGTGATGGATATGATTGTCGATCAGGGCAGCCAGAAGATTGTTTGCCAGTGCAACGGCACTGATGTCGCCTGTGAAATGCAGGTTGATGTCTTCCATGGGAATGACCTGCGAATAGCCGCCGCCTGCTGCGCCGCCTTTCATGCCGAAAACAGGACCCATGGAAGGTTCACGCAGGCAGATGATCGCTTTCTTGCCGATACGGTTCAAGGCGTCACCGAGACCAATGGTCGTCGTGGTCTTGCCTTCACCGGCAGGGGTCGGATTAATCGCAGTAACGAGAATCAGTTTGCCATCAGGCTTATCCTTCAGAGTGTCAAGGAAATCCAGGGAGATTTTGGCTTTGTAATTGCCGTACGGTTCCAGGTATTCTTCCTCGATGTCATAACGTTGAGCAACTTGGCTGATGCGAAGCATTTTCGCACTTTGAGCAATTGCAATATCTGATGTCATGTTTGAGTCTCGCTTTCTCTGCAGGAAAAAAGTTACACTAATTTCAAAGTTAAAGGTCATTGTAGAATATACAAAGTCCGGTTCGCAACTAAAAATGCCTTTCAGAGGCATTTATTCTTGAATATTCATTTTTTCCTTTTGAAAATCATGAGCTGTACTGGTAGAAAAATGTCCTTGCCTGAAAAAATTCTTTTCAAATAGACCAGGATAAGGATAAAAGAGACTGAATTTCTCTGGCAAGTTAAAAATACGATTACAATATCGGCGATGATCTCAATGTCTTTGGCATTGACCGGTTAATTTCCCAATTCTTTTATTCCTATGCTTGATAATCTGACTCAACGCCTGGCCAAGGTCGTTAAAACCATTCGTGGCGAAGCACGTTTAACGGAAACCAACACGGCGGAAATGCTCCGTGAAGTCCGTCTGGCTCTTCTCGAGGCTGATGTTGCTTTGCCTGTCGTGAAAAGCTTTATCGGAAAAGTCCGCGAAAAGGCGGTGGGTAAAGAAGTGATGGATTCCCTTTCTCCCGGGCAGGCGCTCGTTGGCGTTGTCCAGCAGGAATTGTCCCAGATAATGGGGGCTGATCTGGGTGAAAAGGCTTCGCAACTGAATTTTGCGACGCAGCCCCCAGCCATTATCCTCATGGCAGGCTTGCAGGGCGTGGGTAAAACGACGACCGTCGGTAAACTGGCCCGTTATCTGAAACAGGAAAAAAAGAAAAAGGTTTTGACTGTTTCAACTGACGTTTACCGCCCAGCGGCGATCAAACAGCTGGAAACCGTTTCGGGACAGAGCGGAACGGATTTTTACGGATCAGAGGCTACTGAACCGGTCGAGATTGCCAAAGCGGCATTGGATCACGCAAAACGTCATTTTTACGATGTCCTGATTGTTGATACGGCGGGTCGTCTGGGGATTGACGAGCAGATGATGAAGGAAATTTCCGGATTGCATCAGGCCTTGTCTCCTATTGAAACCCTTTTCGTGGTCGATGCGATGTTGGGGCAGGATGCGATCAACGTTGCCAAGAGTTTCAACGATGCGTTACCGCTGACTGGGATTGTCCTGACAAAGCTTGACGGTGATGCGCGGGGCGGTGCTGCCTTATCGGTTCGGCACATTACAGGCAAGCCGGTGAAGTTTGTCGGCGTGTCTGAAAAGCTCGATGGACTGGAGGAATTCGATCCTGTCCGCATGGCCAACCGTATTCTCGGAATGGGCGATATTCTCGCGCTGGTGGAAGAAGCTCGCAAGAACGTCGATATCAAGGCGGCGCAGGCACTGGAAAAGAAACTCAAGGTCGGTGGCAAGTTTGATCTCAATGATTTTCAGGCGCAGTTGGGCCAAATGAAAAATATGGGCGGGTTGTCGGGAATGATGGACAAAATGCCTGCCCAGTTTCAGCAGGCCGCTGCCGGTGCGAACATGGAACAGGCATCAAAACACGTTCGACGGATGGAAGGTATCATCAATTCCATGACGCCTCAGGAAAGGAGCAAGCCTGAAATTATCAAGGCCGTCCGTAAACGCCGTATCGCTGCCGGGGCCGGAGTCCAGGTGCAGGATGTCAATCGGTTGTTGTCCCAGTTTGAACAAATGCAATCAATGATGAAAAAAATGCGGGGCGGAGGAATGATGAAAATGATGCGTGGTTTGAAAGGCATGATGCCCGGGATGCGCTAGACGTTTTTACTGGGAAAAGAACGTCTTTTAAATCAATAAATTGGCGTTTATACAGCCAAGTTATTTGGGTTTGAGACTTTGGCTGCCTCATAAAGAAGCACATTAGCCACACTTTGTTAAATGATGGGGAAAAAGTGCTTGCATTCTGCCGGAATTAGCACCTATATTTGATCCTGCAGCAAGTTACATAAATTCCCTTTCGTACTTTGTATATGAGGCATCGTTATGGCAACAACAAAATCTGCAGCAAAACCTAAAAAAGCATCTCCAGCCAAGAAAGCAGAACCAGCCAAAAAAAGCGCTGCACCTGCTAAAAAAGCTCCTGTAAAAGCCGCTAAAGCAGCAACACCAGCAAAGAAACGTACTCCAAACGCCGCATTCATGAAACCGGTTACTCCAACGGCCATGCTGGCAGCTATTGTGGGTGCTTCGCCTTTGCCGCGTACTGAAGTGACCAAGAAAGTTTGGGATTACATCAAGAAATACAATTTGCAAGACAAGGACAACCGTCGCATGATCAATGCCGACGATAAACTGAAACCGGTATTTGGTGGTAAAAAACAGGTTTCAATGTTTGAAATGACGAAACTGGTTTCCGCTCAATTGAAATAAGAGCCGACCGGTTGAGCAGCTGGAGAATGAAGCCGGTGTAACAGGCATGGCGGTGTTTTTCCCGGACGAAAGAGAATGCTTTTAACGGTGCCATGCGAATGTAAACTATTCAGCTGATTCAAACAAAAAACGCCAGAGAAATCTGGCGTTTTTTGCTTTTGTAGGAAACGCGACATCTCATCAATGCCGGTTTTGACATGTTCAGAGTGGCATCGTCATTTTTCTGAAGCAATCCTGTCGGTGACGAACCGGGCCATTTCGTTAACGGGTATCGCCGTCGCTTCCGTATCGCATCTGCCCTGATATTCAAGTTTGCCATCTTTCAGGCCGCGATCGCCAATGACAACCCGGTGAGGGACACCGATCAGTTCCCAATCGGAGAACATGACGCCAGGTCTTTCACCTCGGTCATCCATGATAACGTCGATGCCTGACTGTTTCAGTGATTCATATAACTCATCCGCTGTCTTCTTGACGGCTTCGCTACGGTCATAGCCGAGTGGGCAGAGAACCACTTCGAATGGTGCGATAGAAGTCGGCCAGATAATGCCTTTGTCATCATTGTTCTGTTCGATGGCAGCACCGACGATACGGGTGACGCCGATTCCATAGCAACCCATTTGCATCAGCTGGGTTTTCCCGTTTTCGTCGAGGTAACTTGCATTCATATCCTCGGAATACCGGGTTCCAAGCTGGAAAACGTGTCCAACTTCAATGCCTCTCTGAATGGCAAGCGTACCTTTTCCATCAGGAGAAGGATCGCCTTCGGCAACGTTGCGGAAGTCGGCAATCGTGGAAGGCAAAGGCAGGTCGCGTTCCCAGTTGACGCCGGTAAAATGGGCGTCTTTTTCATTGGCGCCACAGATAAAATCACTCATGACGGTAACGGCATGATCGGCAAAAAGCGCGATATCATCCCGGTTTTCGAGACCGACCGGACCGAGATAACCGGCGGGACAACCAAGATGATGGATGATTTCGTTTTCGCTGGCGAAACGGAATTCACCGATTATTTTCTGTGTCTTGACTTCATTCAGGTCATGATCCCCGCGCATCAGGATAACGACAAAATGTCCCTTTTCATCAGCCGGTATATCAGTACGAATAGCGGCAATGACTTTCAGGGACTGCGATAGGGGTTGCTTCAGGAAATTGCTGACGTCTTCACAGGCCTTTTGGCCAGGTGTCGTCACTTTTTGCAAAGGGGCTGTCGCCGCTTTGCGTTCTGAAGAAGGTGGGAGCGCAACAGCCGCTTCCATGTTGGCTGCATAGTCCGATTCTTTCGAATAAACGAGAGCATCTTCACCAGTATCGGCAATCACATGGAATTCATGCGATCCTGACCCACCAATGGCGCCATTATCTGCTGCGACAGGACGGAATTTGAGGCCAAAGCGTGTAAAGATCTTAACGTAAGCGTCAAACATGATCTGGTACGATTTTTTCAGGCCATCAATATCCCGATCGAAGGAATAGGCGTCTTTCATGGTGAACTCACGACCACGCATCAACCCGAAACGGGGGCGTCGTTCATCGCGGAATTTCGTTTGAATATGATAAAAGTTGATCGGTAACTGGCGATAGGATTTGATGACGTTGCGAGCGATGTCGGTGATGACTTCTTCCGATGTCGGTTGGATAATGAAATCACGGTCATGCCTGTCCTTGATCCGAAGGAGTTCCGGACCATATTTCTGCCAGCGCCCGGTTTCCTGCCAGAGTTCAGCCGGCTGGACGAGAGGCATCAATAGCTCGACAGCTCCTGCACGATTCATTTCTTCACGAATGATGTTTTCAATTTTGTGAATGACGCGCAAACCCATTGGCATGTATGCATAGATGCCTGAACCGAGACGACGGATCATACCGGTTCTGACCATGAGTTTATGGCTGATAATTTCAGCGTCCGCTGGGGCCTCTTTAAGAGTAGAGATAAAAAATTGTGATGCGCGCATAAGAGTGAATTCTTTTATTAACATAACAGGGTTATAATTCCTGTAATTTTAAAGTATTGGCTGGCAGATGCGTTCACAGTTCGTCTAATCAGGCAAAATAGATGTTTTTTTGTTGTAACTAGCGTAAAGAGTCTTGTCGATAACGAAAGATGGAACGGTGAAATGGCAATCTGCAGGGACATTGAGGTGAAAAATGTTGGACCGTGAAGGTTACCGCCCCAACGTCGGTATTATTCTGCTTAACACCAATAATGAAGTCTGGTGGGGTAAACGGGTAAAGGAACATTCCTGGCAATTCCCGCAGGGTGGCATCAAGTATGGCGAAACGCCCGAACAGGCGATGTATCGTGAATTGCAGGAAGAAACCGGTTTGCGCCAGGAACATGTAAAGGTTGTCGGACGTACGCGAAACTGGCTGCGTTATGAGGTTCCGCCTCATTTTATCCGCCGTGAAATCCGGGGGCATTACCGTGGCCAGAAACAGATCTGGTTTTTGCTGCGTATGGTTGGCCGTGACAGCGATATCAATCTCAGAATGACGAATACTCCCGAGTTCGATGCGTGGAGATGGCATCAATATTGGGTTCCGCTGGATGTCGTCATTGAATTCAAGCGAGATGTTTATCTCAAGGCATTGCAGGAATTGTCCCGTTTTCTGAGTCCGGCGCCAAAGCCCGACAACCAGAATTATTTCAGGATTTATACGCCTCAAGCCAATGCACAGGCAAAAGACAGGAAAATGGATCCTCGGATGAAAGACAATGGAGCCGCTAAAGATGTTAAGCCGGATACGAAATAGCCTGCCAGATTATTTGAGAGTCATGGCCAGAGTGTTGTTGGCAGGGATGATTGTCACTGCCAGCATTCATGTTGCCCATGCTGAAATCTTTTTTGGCGAACGTGGCCTTGATGAGGACGAAGAAGAGGCGCCCAAAGTAAAAAAGGAAATGCCTTTTGTCCTGCCTGAGTTTCCGAAAGAAGAAAACCTTCTTCCTTTCGAAGTCAGCCCTACCCAGACATTCGAATTTTTTATCGACAGTAATTCATTGACTGTCGGAGAAGAAGAAATCCGTTATACGATGGTTTCCAAAAGCCGTGCAGGGGCAGTCAATATCACATATGAAGGTATGAAATGCTCAACGTTTGAAATCAAGCGTTATGCCTATGGATCAAAAGACGGCAAGTGGACTGTCTCGAAACATGCCGGATGGCGAAGCATCCAATTTTACGCATCAAACCGGCCTCATGCTTCCCTGGCGCAGGACTATTTTTGTGAAGAAAAAGCGATCGCTGGTAAAAAGGAAGATATGCTTTTCCGGATCAAATACAATCGGTCTATCAAGAATAAGAATACCTGGCGTACAG
>JAEYIG010000149.1 GCA_023409175.1 Pseudomonadota bacterium | reverse complement strand
GCTTTTCCTTCCCGCCTGTTCCGCCAGCCAGTTGCTCCCGTTTTCCGACCAGCTCTCCCAGCCTTTCGTCACGTCTTCCCCTTTCAGCCATCCTTCGCTTTTCTCCCGGTCGTGGTAGCCGGACAATTTTTCATGCACCTGTCTGATCGCCTTGTCGTCTCCCCCCAGCATCTTGTGGAACAGGTCTCCGGAGAAAGCCGCATATTTGTATACGTCATGTTCAAGGTCATCCGGCCCTTTCATGAGTCCCCTGCCGAGGTGATAGGCCACATCGCTACCGTGTTCCCGGTTCATGACCGTTCCCAGCGCTTCGGCCGTCCTGAGGTCACTTTCAGCCGTTTCCTTATACTTTGCATTGTCCGCCAGGTAGCCGAGGGCCGGTTTCACGATCCCGTCGATTCCCGGCTTCATGCTCAGGCTGGCGTGGCCCGCGGGTCGGGTGCCGTCCTTCCCGTGGACACCGGCTGTCATTCCCAGACCGCCATTGGCGGCTTTGGCAACCGCATTGCCCAACCATCTTTCACCCGGGCCATAAGTCACGTCCGGCGTTCCCGGAGGGTCTTTCTGATACAAAGGGTTGTTTCCCAGCGGACTGATCGCGTGACTGTTCAAGGCGTCTATCGCCGGTTTGACCGTCATGTCCTCTGGAACGTTCACGCTGGCAACCTGTTCCAGAAAACCACCTGACGGTTTTGCCTTTTCCTGTGAGGCTTCGCCCGCGCCGTTGTTGCCGTTTCCCGATGCCTGTGCCGCCTGCGCATTCTGCCGCTGGACGTCAGCCCATTTTTTGAAAATCGTGTCATGTCTCTCGTTCAACATCCACGTCACGTCCTTCAGGTCCTGGCTCATGCCATTGACCCGTTTTTTCCAGGTCTGGATATAGCCGTCTTTTGCCTCTCCGACAAGCGGTATGCCACCAAAGCCGCCCGGCACACGAAGCCCAAAATCATACTTGTTCAACAACATCTCGTTCCGCGTTTTTTCCGGCAGTCCGGCCAGTGGATCGGACAAACCGGTTTTCAAAGTGGATGCAGCCGTACCCTTCGCGGTCCCACCGGGTTCCGTCTGGCTTTGCCGCTCCGTCATTTTCCGGCTTTTTTCCAGTTCCTTTTGCCATGCCTCCTGCTGTGCCCTGAGTTGCCTTTCCCTTTCCTTTTCCAGTTCCTTTTGCTTTTTGTCCAGATCGTTTTCCACCGGATTCAGACTGCCGGAAAGCATGTCCCCGGCCTTCCCTCCCCATTCTTCAAGTCCGTCAAAAATTCCCATCAACCGCTCCTTCCATCACCATAAAAAAGCCTTCCGGCCCGTCAACCGGAAGGCAAGCACCATAAAAAAAGGCCTTCCCTGCCGGAAAGGCCATTTACATAAAAAAACGGGCGCAAAAGCGCCCGCCACCGTTTACTTATACACCACTTTTGTCCTTCGGTCAGCTATATCATGCGATCTTGTCAATCAGGAGAAACAGCCCCTCCCGAACGTGCGAAGAGCATCACGACCGCGATCCCGAAAATGGCGCAGAACGCCCCGGCCGCAAAGACGGACGGATACCCGAGCGACGTCGCCAGCATCCCTGTCACCGGCCCCGTCGCGGCATAAGCCACGTCCTGAAACGCGGCATAACCGCCAACCGCCGTACCCCGTACCTGGATCGGCACCCGCTTGACGACTTCAACGCCCAGGGCCGGAAACATGAGCGAACAGCCGCACCCCGCCACCATCGCGCCGGCCAGCGCCATCCATGGCCCTGTCGCCGCCCAGATGACCATCAGCCCGACCGACTCGACCAGAAGCGACACCATCGCCACCCGGATGCCACCTACCTTGTCCGGCAAATGCCCGAACAGCACGCGCACCCCCACAAACGCCGCGCCGAAACACGTCAGCGTCAGTCCGGCATGTTCCCACCCGTACGAGGAAAACAGGAGTGTCATGAACGTCCCGATCACGGCAAACCCCGCTCCCTGCAAGGCCAGCGCCAGCCCCGGTTGCCAGACCAGTTTCGCCACCGACAAAAGCGATACCTGGCTTCCCCCCATCGTCTCGGTCGGACGGATACGGCAATCCAGCAGGAATGCCAGAAGCGGCAATACGATCGTCGAAACACCCAGCGCAACGAAGCCGAAATGATGGTTCATCAACAGGCCCAGTGGCGCGCCAGCCGCCAGTGAGCCATAGATCGCCATCCCGTTCCATGACATGATCTTGCCGGACTTCGTCGTCCCGATCAGGCCGAGCGCCCAGGCAAAATTGCCTGAAATCAGCAGGGATTCCCCCACTCCCAGCAAAAGGCGTCCGACAATCAGGATGCCATAACGCATCATGTCCGGCACAGGCAATACCGCCGAGAGCAGATAAGCCACCCCGGCCGTCGAACAGATCAGCATGCCTTTCAGGGTCGTCTGTTTCGCGCCCTTGCTGTCGGCCATGCGGCCGGAAAAGGCGCGCGAAAACACGGTTGCGAAAAACTGGCAGCCGACGGCGACGCCGACCAGCGTATTGGACAGGCCAAGGTCGTTATAGACGAAAAGGGGAATGACAGGCAGCGGAAGCCCGACCGTCAGGTAAGTCAGGAAAATGGCGAACGTCAGGGAACCGAGATGCCGGTTCTCTTCCGAAACACGAAAGGATTTTTCTGGAACCATGATAAAAAAAGAAAAATGAGTTATCCAAAACCGGGAACGACCAGCCCGATGGATGTGTTATCGGTGTGCGTCCCAATCTGTCAAACAGCTTTTCTTTCTTCCCGTTGCCCTCTCGGTTCCATCCGGAAGAAGCCGTTATGGGACGATTATATGTCAGGCGCCGCAAAAAAATCCAGAGCTTCATCAAACGCACGGGAGACGGATTGCACGGGACGGAAACGGGTTTGCACTGGCAAAAACGAAAAAGGCGGCAAAGCCGCCTTTTCATGAACCTGACAAACCCGTCGATCAGAACTTGTGCATGATGCCGAACTGGACGCCCGACATGGAATCGCGTGCCGCCTGATTGCTGTTATAGACGGAACCGATGTAGTCGTTGCTGCTGTCGATGTAGACCACGTTCGCGTAAAGCTGTGTCCGTTTGGAGAGGTCGTAACCGTAACCCAGCGCATACTTGTTGGCATGGCCGTCCT
>JAEYIG010000088.1 GCA_023409175.1 Pseudomonadota bacterium | reverse complement strand
GTATTCCTGCTGACGGCAGAACAACTGAAAGGTCTGGACAAGGCATGATCCGTTTTCAGCAATTTTCGCTCATGCGCGGCACCAAGCCGCTCTTTGACAAAGCGGAAGCGACCTTGAACCCCGGTGAAAAGGTGGGTCTTGTCGGTCCCAACGGTGCAGGAAAAACCAGCCTTTTTGCCCTCCTGATGGGCGAACTGCATGTAGATGGCGGTGACATTGATTTCCCGTCCGCATGGCGAATCTCCCATGTGGCACAGGAAACGCCTGCACTGGAAAAACCGGCGATTGAATACGCCATCGACGGTGACACCCACTTGCGCGCCCTCGAGGCAGAATTGGCAGAACTCGAAGCGAAGTCACAGGATGCTGTCGCAGGTATGCGCATTGCGGAACTGCATACCGCACTGGCCGATGCCGGTATTTATACCGTCAAATCCCGTGCCGAACAGCTTTTGCTCGGCCTCGGTTTTTCCATGGAACAGATGCAGCGCTCCGTATCGAGCTTTTCCGGCGGATGGCGGATGCGCCTGAATCTGGCACAGGCCCTGATGTGTCCATCCGAGCTCTTGCTGCTCGATGAACCGACCAACCATCTGGATCTGGACGCCATCCTCTGGCTGGAAGACTGGCTCAAACGCTATGCGGGCACTCTGATCGTCATCTCCCATGACCGCGATTTTCTGGACGGGATCGCCAACGTGATCCTTCATATCGACGATGGCAAGCTGAAACGTTACGCAGGCAATTACTCGGCCTTCGAACGTCAGCGCGCCGAACAGATGACCCTGATGCAAAGCATGATCGAGAAGCAGGCAAAGCGCCGCGCGCATCTGCAATCCTACATCAGCCGCTTCCAGTACAAGGCCACCAAGGCCCGTCAGGCCCAGAGCCGTATCAAGGCACTGGAAAAAATGGAAGAACTGGCACCGCTTCGGGCTGCTGCCGAATTTTCCTTTGAATTCTTTGAACCGGAATCATCGCCCAATCCACTCATGGTCATGAACGAACTGACCGCCGGATACACGGAAAGAGATGCCAGCGGCGACATTGTCTCTAGCACCCCGATCGTCCGGGATATCCAGTTTGCACTCCAGACTGGCGAACGCATCGGTCTTTTGGGTGTCAATGGTGCAGGCAAATCGACCTTCATCAAAACCGTTGCCGCCGAACTGGCTCCCCTGTCGGGAAAATTCACGACCGGCAAGGGCCTGAAAATCGGATACTTCGCCCAGCATCAGGTCGAAATGCTGCGGAACGAGGAATCCCCGCTCTGGCATCTGATGAAAATCGCACCGGACACCCGTGAACAGGAACTACGCAATTTTCTGGGCAGCTTCAACTTTCACGGCGAAATGGCAACCAGCCCCGTCGCGCCTTTTTCAGGAGGTGAAAAAGCGCGGCTCGCCCTCGCACTGATCGTCTGGCAGCGTCCCAACCTGCTGCTGCTCGATGAACCGACCAACCATCTGGACCTCGACATGCGTGAAGCGTTGACTGAAGCGCTGGCCCAGTATGAAGGCACCCTGCTGCTTGTCTCGCATGACCGCCACCTGTTGCGTGCGACGACCGACCGTTTTTATATCGTTTCCGAAGGGAAACTGAAAGAATTCGATGGCGACCTGGACGATTATCGCGATTGGCTCTTTAAAATCCATCTTGAAAAGAACAGCTCTCACCATAATGAAGCCTCTGCCGATGCCGTTTCAAAACCCGCAGTCGACCGCAAGGAACAGAAACGGCTCGAAGCCGAAGAACGGCAACGCCTCTCGGCACTGAAAAAACCGCTGGAAAAACGGATCAACTGGCTGGAAAATGAAATCGGCAAGCTGAACGACAAAAAATCTGCCATCGACAGCGAGTTGGCCGATCCGGCCATTTACGAACAGGCCAATAAGGACAGGCTCAAAAAACTGCTTGCCGACCAGGTCGAATGTACCAAACTGCTTGGTGCATTTGAGGAAGAGTGGCTGGAAAAACAGGACGAACTGGAAAAAGTGCTTTCCTCCTGAAAACCAATCGTTTGACCGATAAGAAACGGGCTGCACCAGTTTCGGGCAGCCCGCACTTTTATTGTGCACGAAACCCTATCTTTTCGACGGTTCCCGCTTGACGATCGCTACCGCACCGCTGACATCGCGCACGAGAATGTACTGTTCCTTTCCATCCGGTCCCGTCAACAGGTAAAGGTTTCCCTGACGATAGGCGTCATCATCCTTGCTGATTTTTTCAACCCTGAAACCGTAAACGTCAGGTCCGGTTGCCTGTGCCAGAGCAGACGCCGTCACTCCGGAAAACGCCAGTGCGGCAATCAGCCATTTGATCGTTTGCATCCGCATTCCTCCCACAAGAAAACAATCCAGAAAACGTCGTAAAAATCACAAAACCGAATCGACCCCTTTATTGGCCAGCTGGTCTGCCTTTTCATTGCCTTCATGACCGGCGTGCCCTTTGATCCAGCGCCAGTCAATATCATGCTGCGCCCTTGCCTGATCCAGCTCCATCCAGAGATCGACATTTTTCACCAGCTTCTTGTCTGCCGTTCTCCAGCCTCTCAACTTCCATTTGTGGATCCACTCCGAAATCCCTTTTTGCACATACTGGCTGTCCGTATGGATAACCACTTTACAAGGCCTTTTCAGTGCCCGCAACGCCTCGATGACCGCCATGAGTTCCATGCGGTTGTTCGTCGTATCGGCATCCCCCCCGAAAAGTTCCTTTTCATGTCCGCCTGCCAGCATCCAGACACCCCAGCCTCCCGGGCCCGGATTGCCCCGACAGGCACCGTCCGTATAAATTTCCACATCGTTCATTTTTTCACTATTCATCTGTCAATCTCAAACTTTCACCAGAATCTCTGGTTATAATGAATTTTTTTCGCCGCTGGAGACATTATGCCATCTTCGACCGACCGAACCCTACACGTCAGTCCCATCCCTGCATTCAACGATAACTATATCTGGATGGTCGATAACAGCAAAGAAGCCATCGTCGTCGATCCCGGTGACGCCGGTCCCGTTCTCTCGACTTTGCAAAAACGCTCTCTGAAACTGTGTGCCATTGTACTGACTCATCGTCACGAAGACCATATCGGCGGTGTCGCCCGTTTACTCGAGGAATACGACGTTCCCGTTTACGGGCCCCGTTTCGATCCGATCGAACAAGTCACCCAACTGGTGCAGGAAGGCGATATCGTCACCATCCCCGAACTGGCTGGCCTGCAACTGTCCGTACTGGACGTTCCCGGGCACACGAAGGGTCACATCGCCTATTATGCCAAAAAAGAAAAGTGGCTCTTTTGCGGAGACATGCTGTTCGGTGCAGGTTGTGGCCGCATGTTTGAAGGCACGCCGGAACAGATGTGGGCATCGCTGTCCAAAATGGCAGCCCTTCCTGACGATGTCGAGGTCTTTGCCGGACATGAATACACTCTCTCCAACCTCAAATTCGCCCGCGAAATCGAACCCGACAACAAGGCGCTGGCCGACCGTATCAGGGAAGACGTCGCCAAACGCAACCGCAAGCAACCGACATTGCCCTCTACAATCGGCCTTGAAAAAGCGACCAACCCGTTTCTGCGCGCCGACAGGGCTGAAGTCATGAAACGGCTGGAGTCCCTTGGCAAGCTTGAGGCCAAGGACCCTGTCCAGGCCTTTGCCGCCATGAGGGAATGGAAAAACAATTACGTGTGATCATCGTTTCAGGATGACTCATCTCAAAAAGCCACACAAGTGCCTGAAATACAATAGCAAACTGTGTGGCGGTTTTACTGCCTGAAGGGAACCGGCCAGACCCGTCCGGGAAAGGATCCGTTGCTTTTGTCAGAAATGTTGCCTGATAATACCTTTTCGATAACCATTTTTTTCCCATTCCGGATTTTTCGATCAGTTCTTTCATTGAAACCTGTTCCTGGTTTATCCGAAAAAATGAAATCGGTTATAGGTATCGAACACACCCGCAAAGGGTTTACTTTCCTAAATGAAAAAGCAGAATGAAACGGCAGAATGGTTAAATTCGAATTTGGGTCCTGAATCCGAATGGCCCATCCTTTTGCGAAACCTGCTCCGGATCGCTTTTTCTTCCGACGAACCGGTATGTATTGCATGGGGAAACGGACAGGCTGCCTTATACAACGACGCATTTTCCGGACTGGTCGGCCAACGCCATATGCGTCCCGGTCAACCCCTGAAAGAATTGCTTTCTGCAGTATGGCCCGTCATCTCTCCTCTGGTGGAATCGGGACTGCAGGATCAGCAACCCAAAAGTATCGGGCTCGTCCTGAATGTCTTGCACGAAAACGGACATCAGCCACGAAAATGTATTTTCAGCTGCGTCCCCATGCAGGACACAACCGGACAGACAGCTGCCTTGTATTGCACACTGAAAGCTCTTGCAGATTCCGCTTCACACAGTACAGACACGCCTGTACCCTCACGGACAAACTATATTCCGCCTTATGGCGACATTCTCGATGAAATCCAGGTAGGAGTAATGCAAGTGGCCGTTGATACGGACATTTTGTATGCCAATAAAACCATCAGGGACATGTTGGGATATAAAGATGGAACCTTTCCGGGTACATTCAATGACCTGTTGCATCCGAAGAGTCGCCAGAATGCGGAAAAAGTCCAGTCATGGCAGGAAATCTGGTATACGACATCCTATTTTCACATTGAATTGCCCCTGCGTTGCCGTGATGGCACTTATATCGTGACGGACAATCACATATCCCTGAAACTCGATGAAACAGGAAAACCGGCCTATGCCCTTGTTGCGAGTATCCGCAGCGACAAAGACTATATCAGTGAACGGCATAACCTGTTCCTGTACGATCCGCTGACTTCACTGCCCAGTCGCCATTACGCAGACCTGCTATTGAATGATGCGATTGAACAGGCTGCCACAACCGGGCAACAGTTCGCCATCCTTCTGCTCAACATCAACCGTTTCAAACTGGTCAACGAAAGCCTGGGACACGAAGTCGGCGATGAGCTGCTGAAATCGGTTGCCGTCCGGCTGACAACTTCCCTCCGCAAGGAAGACGTCGTTATCCGAATGGGAAACGATGAATTCATCGTCGTGCTCCAGAATATCGCCACTGATGAAAACATCGAGATGATGGCGAAGAATCTTCTGCATGCCACATCGCGGCCTGTGCATCTGGGGGGACATGAGATCACGATATCCGCCAGTATCGGTTGCAGTGTCTTCCCCCGCGATTCCAAGGACGTCGATTCATTGCTCAAATATGCCGACATCGCGATGATTGAGGCAAAACGATCCGGCACCAATGCTTTCCGTTTCTTCAACCGGAGCATGAGCATTTCCGTTCTGGACCAGTTGCTAAGTGAAACAAGTCTGATGAAAGCGCTGGAAAACCGGGAATTCCTGGCTTATTACCAACCAAGACTCTCGCTTTCAACGGGAAATATTGTCGGGCTGGAAGCCCTTATCCGATGGAAGCATCCCCAAAAAGGCCTGATCCCTGCTGCCGATTTCATCTTGCAGGCAGAGAAAATCGGTCTGATCCGTCGTATCGGTGAATTCATCCTGAAAGAAGTGACCCAACAGCTGCTCGAATGGCGCAACAGAAACAAGCCACCAATACCTGTGGCCATTAACGTTTCGTCGACAGACCTGTACGGTTCCGACCTCAAAAACACTCTGAAAGACATTCTGGACAAGACCGGCCTCTCACCCAGGCTGTTCGAGCTTGAAATAACGGAAACCGGATTGATCGAAGACCTTCACAAAGTCCATACGACCCTGACTGAAATCCGGAAAATGGGCATCACCATTTCCATCGATGATTTCGGAACCGGTTATTCTTCCCTGAGTTACCTTTCTTCCCTTCCGGTCGATTTCCTGAAAATTGACAGTTCCTTTATCGCCAATGTCGTCGGGAACCAGAGCACGGCTTCCATCGTCGAATCCACAATCAGTCTGGCCCATTCGCTTGACATGCAAGTCATCGCCGAAGGGGTATCCACACATGAGCAGCTTGAATTCCTGATCAATCATGGCTGCGACCAGATTCAGGGATATTTGTGCAGCCGTGCCTTATCCCCCGTCGAACTTGAAATCTTTCTCGAAAAATTCAGGGCCGCGAGTCTCGGATTGTCGTTCTAGGCCATCGTTCTCATCATAATCTGTCATTCCTTTATCCGATTTATGCGTTCTTTTTGATGCAATCTAAAAATACCTGAAAAAAACTGCCCTATATTGTTGAAGGCTCGCCTTGGCAAAGGCAACAGGCTCACGCGCCGTATGCGCAGACACAAGCTATTTACAGAACGATTTTTTACAGTAGATACAGGGAGTGCACGCAATATGATCAACCATGCGGATATAGCCGATCACTTACCTGATCCAGCTTCCCTCCCCAAAAAAAACCGCAGGAGCCGTTACCGATCCATTCTCGACCATCTTCCTGTCGGCGTCATGCAACTTGATGAAGATGAAAAAATCCTCTTTGCCAATGCCTCGTTCATCAAGATGCTGGGATACACCCGCGAGAGTTTCCCGACGGCCATTAAGGGGCTGATCAATCCCAATACCTATTTTTACAGCCAGCATACCTGGAAAGACATGTGGCATACGCAACGCCAGTTCCAGGTCGAAATCAAATTCAGGAACAGGAACGGGCTGTACATGCAGACGGACAATATCGTCAAACTGATACTGGATGAGGATAACAAGCCGGACTTTGCCCTGATCGTTTCACGCCTGACCGACCCGGAAGGGAAACCGTTGCCGGACCAGCACATTTCCCTCTTCGATCCGCTGACGTCCCTGCCGACCCGGAACTACCTGGACAGTTTTCTTGAAGGCGCCATCGAAAGGACACGGCAAACGGGAAAAATGCTGGGTATCCTGATGTTCAACATCAACCGTTTCAAGATCATCAACGAAAGTCTCGGCCATGACGGCGGGGATGCGCTGCTGAAGCTCTTTTCGAAACGTTTGATACACGGCATTGACGAGAACGATACAGTGGTCCGGCTGGGAGGCGACGAGTTCGTCGTCATCCTTGAGAAAATCGACAGGGCAGCTGACATACCCTCGATTGCGACACGGCTTTTGAAAATGCTGACCGAACCCCTGCAACTGTCCGGGCACGACCTTTCCATTGCCGTCAGCGTCGGCGGCAGCATTTATCCCCGCGACAGCACTGATGCCAATACGCTCCTGAAATATGCAGGCGTCGCCCTGAAAGAAGCGAGAAGGCGTCATTCCAGCCTTGTACGGTTCTACAACCATGACATGATGGTCACGCCGATGCAACGGCTGAAGATGGAATCGGAACTCAGACGCGCACTGGACAGGAACGAATTCATGCTCTATTACCAGCCACGCCTTTCGTTGGGAACGGGAAAAATAGTCGGGCTGGAAGCGCTGATCCGCTGGAACCGTCCGGACGAAGGCATCATTTCAGCCGCCAATTTCATCCCCATGGCCGAAGAAATCGGCCTGATCGAAAAAATAACGGAATTCACGCTGACAGCCGTCACCCGGCAGTTGCTGGACTGGCAAATCAGGAAAGTCCCGATAATACCCGTAGCGCTTAACGTCTCATCCAAAGACCTTTATACGCCAGACTTGACCCAATCTATCCTGCATATCGTGACAGAAATGGGAATCTCTCCCCATTTTTACGAGCTGGAAATCACGGAAAGCAGCCTTATCGAGGACATGGACAAGGTGAAAACCAACCTGATGGAAATCCGTGACCTTGGCGTGACCATCTCCATAGATGACTTCGGCACCGGTTATTCATCCTTGCGTTACCTGTCAGCGCTCCCAATTGATCTGCTGAAAATAGATGGCTCTTTCATTTCCGGCATGACCGAAAGTGATGGCATCAAATCCATCATCGAATCCACCATTGATCTGGCGCATTCACTGGGGATGCCCGTTATTGCCGAGGGTGTCGCCACTCATGAACAACTTTCGTACCTGATGGACAAGGGCTGTGACCAGATACAGGGCTATCTGTGCAGTCCCCCTCTTCCGCCAGACAAGCTGGAAAAATTCCTGGCCAAATACCGCTCTACCGATATGGGACTTCTCTGACTGGAGACTGGCTCATCTGCCGAATTCCGCTGAAATGACAGGCAATAAAAAAGGCTGCATCCGCAGCCTTTTTGAATTTCCGTACCAGTTCGCTTTCAACGGCGGCGGGCGACTTTTTCGCGCGTCTGCTGACGCGTCGTGACATCGGCCAGTTCGCTGATTTCCTTGGACAGGAATTTCCAGATATCGTCTACGCTGACGATACCGACCAGGCCGCCCATCTTGTCGACAATCGGGATACGGCGCACACCCTTGAAACGCATCCTTTCGACCGTTTCAAAAACGTCTTCCGTCTCAACGGCAGTCATCAGTTCGACCTTCATGATGTCGATGACCTTGATGCTTTTTGGATCAAGACCTTCAGCAAGAACGACCACGACAATATCGCGGTCCGTGACGATACCCTGCGGTACCAGCATGCCATTGACTTCCTCGACCACGATCAGAGTCCCGACGTGATTACGGCGCATCAGCTGGGCAGCCTCCATGACCGTCGTATTGGAAATGCATGTAACAACGTTGTTCGAGCAAATATGTCCGATCTGCATCTTTTAATCTCCTTATTTTTCTGTCAAAAACAAGAAACCGAAAACGGCAACGTGTAATTCGCCGGGAAAAATCCCGCTCTTGTGAAAAGGATACCTTATAAATGCGCCCTGACAAAAATTTATTTCAGTCGAATCCCTTTTCGGTCAAAAACATGCGTTTCAATCGGGACTCCTTCAAGAACGCTTCTGGACACCGCGCTGATGCTTTCAAATCCTGACAAAACGGCTTCCAGCCCCATCATTTCCTCTTCCGACTTCTCCGTCGTGATCGCCACATTGATCTTGCCGACACGGTACATACCGTCTTTTTTGCAAAAATCCAGCATCGCCTTCGTCACGATATTTCCCCCGTCAATACCCGAACGGTTCAGGGAATACAGGAAGCTGACCGAAAGGCAGTTGGCAACAGCCGCCAGAAGCATATGTGACTGTGCCGGCCCACAACTGCCTCCCGACGGTTTTTCGATATCCGACACAAAACCTTTGAAGGACTCATTGAAATCCACTTCGAAACGATAATTGTCCTTGTGCGTCAAGGTCACCGATATATTCTCTGTCATACTGTTCTCCGGCATTGCATCTGCAACATTATTGAATTCAATCATAACCAGCCTCATTAATCATGACCTGACACAAAAGGCTGTTTCATTGCCATTCAAACGACGTTTTTGAGACACATCCAGAGGATAAACCGAAAAACGGTTGCATAAATGTTTTTTACATACTTGAAGTAGCGTTGCGGGTGAAGTGCAGTAAAATGAAAAATTCCTGTTCATGGATGGATCGGATCATCGGGCCGTTTTTCAGGAAACCGGGCAAACAGCTTCATCATATCGAATACACATACAAGCCTTATGAAAGCGTCTGAAGCCAAGATAAAAATCCAGATCATGCACGACTGGCTGATGACACCGGTTGGACGCTACATGCTTGAATGGGAAGAAAACCTTTTCCAGACACTGTCGGCCGACATTTTCGGCTTCAACGCCCTCCAGATCGGTTTTTCCGAAATCAATGCCCTGAAAGACAACCGGATCAAAAACCGCTGGGTCAGCAACCAGTTCTTTCCCGAACCGCCCTCTTCCACACCGTCGGACGGTTCCGTCAAGCTGACCCTCATCCATGATATCGACTGTTTGCCCTTTGCAAACGAATCCATGGACCTGATCGTCTTGCCCCATGCTTTCGAATTTGCGGAAAACCCGCACATGATCCTCAGGGAAGTGGACCGTGTCCTGATACCGGAAGGTCAGGTCATCATCAGCGGGTTCAATCCTGCAAGCTTGTGGGGATTGCGCCAGAGCATCGGAAAACTGACCGGGGCCTACTTCCTGCCGTCTTACGCCGAATTCATCAGCCTCCCGCGTCTCAGGGACTGGCTGAAACTGCTGAACTTCGAGATCAACCGGGGCCATTTCGGTTGCTACAGGCCGCCTTGCCGAACCAGTCATTGGCTTAAACGTTTCACTTTCATGGAAAAGGCCGGCAACCGCTGGTGGCCTTTCCTCGGAGGCGTTTACCTGATCCAGGCCATCAAACGGGTTCATGGCGTACACCTCATCGACCCGGCTTTCAAAAAGAGACCCCGTCAATTATTTCAGACAATTCCCGTCAACCATAAAACTTCCGGCGAAAATTCCGATCAAACCTGAGTAAGTCTGAAAAACTGACGAAAGGATGATCATGACCACTGACGCAACACTCGACTATAATTCGCCGTACCTGACCAACCTGCGTTCAACCGCCTGGTGGCTGTATGTTTTTCATGCGATCTGTTTCCTGTTCACGCTGGGCGTCTTTTCATTTGTCCCGCTGATCCTGAACTATCTGGTCCGACCCCGGGCAATCCATACATGGGTTTACACGCACCAGACCTGGCAGATCCGGTCATTCTGGTGGTATTTCGTCTGGGTCGCAGTGGGCTGGATCTTGTACTTCACGATCATCGGCATGATATTCGCCGCTGCCGTCTGGGTTCTGGCATGGTGCTGGTACACCTACCGCCTGATCAAGGGATTTCTGTACCTGAATGACGGCATCCCGATGCCTTATCCGGAGGAATA
>JAEYIG010000077.1 GCA_023409175.1 Pseudomonadota bacterium | reverse complement strand
TTCAAGAACATGGAAATGATTTCCGACAAGCCGCTGGAAGTGAACCTGAAAAACATGGAACGGCTCAAACGCGACTACCCGGACAAGGTCATGATCGCGTCCATCATGGGCAGTAACGATGACGAGTGGCGAACCCTTGCGCAGAAAGTGACCGACATCGGCGCCGACATCATCGAATGCAATTTTTCCTGCCCGCAGATGACCTCTTCCACGATGGGTTCCGACGTCGGCCAGAGCCCGGAACTCGTCGCACAATACACCGAAGCCGTCTGCCGTGCGACCCGCCTGCCCGTGCTTGCCAAAATGACGCCGAACATCGGACATATGGAAATGCCCGCGATTGCCGCCATCAATGCCGGGGCAAAAGGCATTGCCGCCATCAACACCGTCAAGGCCATCACGAACCTCGACCTCGAATCCCTGACGGCGATGCCGGTCGTGAACGGCAAATCTTCCATATCGGGTTATTCCGGCCCGGCCATCAAACCCATTGCCTTGCGCTTCATCACCCAGATGAAACAGCATCCTGAACTGAAAGACGTGCCCATCTCCGGCATCGGTGGTATCGTCACCTGGCAGGACGTGCTGGAATTCCTCCTCGTCGGTTCCTCGACCATACAGGTCACGACTGCCGTCATGGAATACGGCTACCGGATCGTTGAAGATATGGCCAGCGGCCTCTCGCACTTCATGGAATCAAAAGGCATCGAAAAACTCTCTGACCTTGTCGGCAAGGCACTGCCCAACATCGTCCCGGCCGACGACCTCGACCGTGACTTCATGGTCATCCCCGGCATCGACACGACAAAATGCATCGGTTGCGGCCGTTGTTATATTTCCTGCTTCGACGGAGGCCATCAGGCCATCGACTGGAACGGATACACCCGCACACCGAGCATCAACGAACGCTGCGTCGGCTGCCATCTCTGCCTGAACGTCTGCCCTGTCGAAAACTGCATCCTCCCGGAAAAAACCGAATTCAAGGCCGGAAGGGAACCTCATCCGATTACCGTCAAACGGCAATACGGTTAAAATGGATACAATAAGACCAATAACACAAGAACAGGACGATCCATCATGGGAAAAACGACGATTTTCGACTTCATGAAAGCCTACAAGGCAGCCATGAAGAAAAAAGACGGAAAAAAGAAATATTACTGGGGCTTCATGGGCGACATCCTCGGCGAGCTTATCCTGCCCACCGATGAGGAAATCATCGAATTTGCCAAACTGGACCTCTCCAGCACCGTGGCCCTGCGCTTTTTCCTGCAACCCTGGATCATGCCGGACTTTTTCCTTTTCACCGAAGAAAGCAAGGAACGCATCCGCGACACGCTGACATGGTACCTGCACCAGCCGGAAAAGGAACTCGACAGCATCGTCAACGCTTTCCAGATCCCGATCCATGTGGAATCCTCCAAACAGCTCTATACGGTGATCTGGCAGGAATTCTTCATGAGTGACTTCCCCGACCCGATCGACCCGGACGAATACGAGGAAGACACCAGCCCGGAATTCATCAATTCGCTGTACAAGATGGCGGAACGTCCGGACTGGTCCGACAGCTCCTACTATTCCAATCCGGAACGTCTCGGCACTGTCCACACCGACCTTCTCGAGTGGTACACGCCTGACCGGTCACTGGAAGAAATCGAGAGATGGGCCCTGACCGGCATCCGTCCCAACAATATCCGTGGCCTGATGTCCGACGCGACAAAATGGCTCGACTGGTACGACATGAACCGGGGTAACGAACGGGCATTGAAACAATTCGCGGAACTCCAGGAAAACGGCCTGTACGTCGACCGCCTTACGCTGACTTTCGACAAGGACATCGGCATCGGCTTTTTCAAGGGAACCACAAAACCGGTGAAGACAAGACGGGCACGTTTCCTTTTCGACAAGCTCGGCAACCTGCTCGCCAACTATCCGATCCTGAAATAAACGGTGTGGAACATGCCTGTGCCGGTTCAGGATAAGCCGGTACAGGAAAAACAAAAACCCGGATTAAGACCCAAAGGTGAGCTTTTACAGGGAGCTCCGGCTTTTAATGTGAGCTTTTACAGGATGATAACGTATCATTCCAATGCTTCTTGAGATCTTAAACGAAAAAAATATTTATAATATATATCAAAGAGTTAAAACTCCAGGATGTAAATAGAACGCGAATGACCTATCCAGGGTGAGACATTACAGGTAACTCTTTCCCGAAATGTGAGCTTTTACAGGATGATATTGTGTCAGGCAAAACAATGCCTTACCCCGATTCAAGAAAAAAAATAATTTCCATATCTATCAATAACTTAGCCATATATGGCAATAAAACGGAAAGCTGCAGCGCTATCCTATGGTGAGCCTTTACAGGGAACTCCGGCTTTTAATGTGAGCTTTTACAGGATAGAACGCCCACGACAGGAATTTGTCCTTAAAATAATCGCGCTATACGATATTCCTTATATTTATCAATTACTTAATAAAAGAAAGATTTGCGCAAGAATTCTATTGGATTCCTGAAAGTGAGCTTTTACAGGGAACTCCGCTTTTAAGGTGAGCTTTTACAGGGTGATATTGCGTCAGGCAAAACAATGCCTTACCCCAGTTCGCGGAAAAAATAATTTCCATATCTATCAATAACTTAGCCATATATGGCAATAAAACGGAAAGCTGTAGCGC
>JAEYIG010000070.1 GCA_023409175.1 Pseudomonadota bacterium | reverse complement strand
ATACATGCCCATATCGGACTGTCCCATCGTCCCTTCCACTTCAGGATGGCCCTTGTGGCCGATAACGATGATTTCCCGCCCGCTTTTCCGGTTTTTGGCGACTTCGACGTGGACCTTGGTGACCAGTGGGCATGTGGCATCGAACAGTTTCAGGTTCCTGCTTTCGGCGTCTTTGCGGATCGCCTGCGATACGCCATGAGCAGAAAAGATGAGGACGCTTCCAGCTGGAACCTCGTCCAGTTCCTCTATGAAAATGGCGCCCTTTTCTTTCAGCCGATTGACGACGTATGTGTTATGGACGATTTCGTGGCGGACATACACAGGTTTCCCGAAAAGGTCCAGTGCGCGTTCAACGGTTTCGATGGCGCGCTTGACGCCTGCGCAAAAACCTCTGGGTTGTGCCAATAACAGTTGCATATTTGAATAATCGTCAAAAAAGAAAGGATAGAAATATAATTTTTTTGTTAACTTGCCCGGTTTGAAATAAAATTTCCGGAATTCAACGAAAACAGATGAACAATTTTCAATAAGGTTAACACATAAGATTATGGCTATCACCGACTGGCCTTCGCATGACCGACCACGTGAGCGGTTGATCAGGGGCGGCCCCCAGACTCTATCCGATGCGGAACTGCTGGCGATTTTTCTCAGGACAGGAACCAGCGGCAAAAGTGCCGTCGATCTGGGACGGGAAATCATGATGCATTTCGGTTCACTCTCGAAACTTTTTTCGGCACAACTCAGGGATTTTTCCGAACTGAACGGGATAGGCCCTGCCAAATTTGCCCAGTTGCAGGCGATTGTGGAACTGGCAAGGCGTCTGCTGGCGGAGGATCTGCAAAACGGAGTGACACTGTCTTCTTCCGACAAGGTGATGAATTATCTCCAGCTTTATTTCAGCCGCCTGTCCCATGAATCCTTTGTCGTTTTGTATCTCGACATCAAAAACAAACTCATTGAAAGCAAGGAGATGTTCAAGGGAACCTTGTCCCAGACGAGCGTCTATCCCCGCGAAGTCGTCAAGGCGGCGCTGGCGAACAATGCGGCCAGTGTGATTCTGGCCCACAACCATCCTTCCGGGAAGGCCGATCCCAGCAATGCCGACAAGACGTTAACGCATGCCCTGAAACAGGCATTGGGACTCGTCGATATCCGGGTATTGGATCACATTATCGTCGCCGGCAAAAATACGTATTCTTTTGCGGAGTACGGCTTTTTGTAATTCATCCTGGACAAACAAAAAAAGCAGCCGTGAAAGCTGCTTTTTTTGTTGGATGATCAGGCCGATAACAGTTCGATATCGAAAATCAGTTCGGCATTGGGTGGAATGATATTGCCCAAACCTTTGGGACCGTATGCCAGTCGTGGAGGAATGTGCATGATCCGTCTTCCTCCCACTTTCATGCCTTTGACTCCATGATCCCAACCTGGGATGACATAAGAAACGCCCAGAGGAAATGTGAAAGGCTTGTCCCGCTCGCGGCTGCAATCGAATTTCTTGCCTGGAGTGCCGTCCTCGTTTTTGAGCCAGCCGGTGTAGTGAATTTTTACGAAGGAAGAGCCTTTACCCGCTTCTGTTCCCGTGCCTATGACTTCGTCCCGGTATTGAAGACCTGAAGGAAGGGTAATGAAATCCGTCATCTTTTACCTCACAATAATGTCCAGTTGAAAATCGTTCCGTAAATATTTAATACTACCATCTTGTGTAAATTATGTCAGAATGGATAATCAATTTTATCTCTTTCATCTGATTGAAATATCGAATATATCATTATGGCGATTGGACTGATCATTATCGGTGATGAAATCATGTCGGGAAAAAGAAGCGACCAGCATTTCCCGAATGTCGTGCAAATCCTGAAAGAACGCGGATTGCAACTGGACTGGGCAAAATATATCGGGGATGACCCGGACAGGATTGTCTCTGTGCTCAAAGAGTCTTTCGCCACTTCCGATATCGTTTTCTGCTGCGGCGGGATCGGCTCCACGCCTGACGACCATACAAGGCAATGCGTTTCAATTGCCGTCGGAAAACCACTCGAACTGCATCCCGAAGCGAAGATAAAGATTGTTGAACGGATCGCCGAGACAGCAAAAGATCCCGATCACATTGATTATGGTTCCCCGGACAATGTCAGGCGTCTCCAGATGGGCGAATATCCTGTCGGCTCGAAAATCCTCCCGAATCCAGTCAATCGTATTCCGGGGTTTTCCTATGGGACCCATTATTTCGTTCCGGGATTTCCACAAATGGCCAAAGCCATGATCACCTGGGCACTGGACACATATCACCAGTCGATTTTCCATCAGACGGAATATGCTGAAAAATCGGTTGTCGTTTATGGGGCGGTCGAAGCGAAAATGACGCCCCTGATGGAAAAGATCGAAAGCCTTTTCCCGGCCATCAGGGTTTTCAGTCTGCCTCATATGGGCAATACCCGACTGAGCAATTATGTCGAACTGGGCGTGAAAGGCCATCCGGAAAACCTGGATGAGGCGTTCTCGATGTTGCTGGGGGGGCTCGACGATATTGGTGCGAAGTACC
>JAEYIG010000050.1 GCA_023409175.1 Pseudomonadota bacterium | reverse complement strand
CACGACTTGGGATGCTTGCCAGAGCAACAACACCCGCTTTATCGAGCTGCTTGCCAGCATAACAACCACCTCTGATGACCAGAGCGTCATTGCGTTTTGCGAATTCCTGTACAACTTTCGCAGCAGCAACGGCATCCTTTGAAATAGAATAAATCAAAGGACCGGTCATTTCAGAAGCCAGTTCTGCAAATGGAGTTCCCTCAACAGCGCGACGTGCCAACGTGTTTTTCAACACGCGCATGTATACGCCGTTTTCACGTGCATTTGCACGCAATTGCGTCATGTCACCAACCTGGATACCACGATATTCAGCCAGAACAATCGTCTGCGCTTCAGCAACTTCCGCACTGACTTCTGCTACAACGGCTTTTTTGTCATTCAGATTGAGACCCACGGTCAACCTCCAAAAATGATATCCAGACGACTGTAAAAATCGCAGGATACCGGTTCTAACACGGTGTCCAACGTTAGGAGTTCATTGACAGGCAATATAAAAACCAGCCTTGAAACTACAAAACTGAATTGGGTTCACCATCTACGCTGGGTAAATTCTTTTAACGTTCGAAATTTCTCACGCCCAACGGTCTTTGACTGCCCATGCCAGCCAGAATGGCCGGCATGGCCCAAAGTTCTGACCCCGTAATTTTACGGGGGTCTGTTATTTTACACTTAAACGGCAATTGTTGCTTGATCAACACGAACACCAGCACCCATCGTCGAGGAAATCGAGATCTTGCGGATGTAAGTGCCTTTGCTGCTGACAGGTTTTGCCTTGTTCAATGCATCGATCAGAGTCGACAGGTTCGATTTCAGATCGGCATCGGAAAAAGATTTGCGGCCGATCGTTGCATGAATGATACCGGCACGGTCCGTTCTGTACTGAACCTGACCCGCTTTGGCATTCTTGACCGCGGTTGCAACATCGGGAGTAACCGTACCGACCTTCGGATTTGGCATCAAACCACGTGGACCCAGAATCTGGCCCAGGGTACCAACGATACGCATCGTGTCAGGGGACGCGATAACGACGTCGAAAGGCATGTCACCGGACTTGATCTGGGCAGCCAGATCTTCCATACCGACGATATCAGCACCGGCAGCCTTGGCCTGGTCAGCTTTTTCACCGGAAGCGAAAACAGCGACACGAACCGTTTTACCAGTACCGGCAGGCAATACAACAGAACCACGGACAACCTGATCGGATTTTTTCGGATCAACGCCCAATTGAACAGCAACATCAACGGATTCATTGAATTTTGCAGTCGCGAATTCTTTCAACAAAGCCAAAGCGTCATCAACGGAATAAACCTTGGTGGAATCCAGTTTTTCCTGGAAAGCGCGTACTCTTTTAGAAGCCTTAGCCATTTATACGCCCTCCACATTAATGCCCATCGATCTGGCGGAACCAGCAATGGTCTTGACGGCAGCTTCCATATCGGCAGCGGTCAAGTCAGGTTTTTTCATGGTTGCGATTTCTTCAGCCTGAGCACGAGTAATCGATCCGACCTTTTCAGTATTCGGTCTTTGAGAACCCTTTTCAATACCAGCCGCTTTCTTGATCAGATAAGTTGCAGGAGGGGTTTTCATCGCAAACGTAAACGATTTGTCTGCGTAAGCGGTAATAACAACAGGAATAGGCATACCTGCTTCAAAACTTTGCGTTTGAGCATTGAATGCTTTACAGAATTCCATGATGTTCAGACCACGTTGACCCAGAGCGGGGCCAATTGGAGGAGAAGGATTGGCTTTACCAGCAGGTACTTGCAGCTTGATAAAACCGGCAATTTTCTTAGCCATTTTATTTTCCAAGTGAGTGAGTCATAGCGCCTGCCCGAAAAGCAGGCTCCTCTTGCCGGACAAAAAACAAACGCTCCGGCTTGCGTTTAAAAAACTCAGACTTTTTCGACCTGCCCGAATTCCAGTTCGACAGGAGTGGAACGACCGAAGATGGTGACAGAAACCCTTAAACGGGATTTTTCATAATTCACTTCTTCGACGTTACCATTGAAATCGGCAAACGGGCCTTCCTTGATACGGACCAGCTCACCCACTTCATAAGAAATTTTTGGACGCGGTTTCGCGACGCCATCCTGCATCTGCTGCAACAGCTTTTCCATTTCACGATGCGGAATAGGCGTTGGCTTGTTCGATTTTCCACCGACAAAACCGGTTACTTTTCCGGTATCCCTGACCAGATGCCAGGTTTCGTCAGTCATTTCCATCTCGACGAGAATATATCCCGGGAAAAAACGACGTTCCGTCACCGATTTCTGGCCGCCTTTTACTTCAACGACCTCTTCAGTCGGAACCAGAATCTCACCGAACTTGTCCGTCATTCCCATCCGGTCAATTCTTTCCAGCAGGGCACGACGCACACTTTTTTCCATTCCGGAATAAACATGCACAACATACCAGCGCATCGTTGAAGATGGGCTGGGTGTTTTTTCCGTATTAGCCTGATCTTGGCTATTTTCAGTCATTATTTTTTCCAGCCAAGTATGAAGTTATAAAGGACGAATTCCAATACCTTGTCCGTCCCCCAAAGGAATATAGCCATCAGAAGTACGAAACCGAAAACAATACCCGTCACACGAATGGCATCATTACGCGGAGGCCAGACAACTTTTCTTGTTTCTCGATAGGATTCTTTGGCAAATGCAATAAAATTCTGCCCTGTCGACGAGAACCATGCAAACACGGCACCCACAACAAGACCAGCAACCAATACGCCAATACGCGTAATGGAAGGCTTTCCCGCCAGAAGATAAAAACCAACAATACCAGCCAAAATTGCGACAACAGCGCAGGTAACCTTGACTCTATCGCCCGAGCCACCCTCGGCTTGCACAGGTTGGTTAGCCATAAACTCTACTTTCAATTATCGAACACCAAGTGGCAGGGGAAGAGGGCCTCGAACCCCCGACCTTCGGTTTTGGAGACCGACGCTCTGCCAATTGAGCTATTCCCCTACTTCGTAAGCCTGATGTTGAATATTAACCAAATGCCCCCCTCAAAAGAGGGGGAACACAAATTACTCAGTGATTTTAGCGACGACGCCAGCGCCGACGGTTCTTCCGCCTTCACGGATGGCGAATCTCAAGCCTTCTTCCATGGCGATCGGGCTGATCAGCTTGACGCTGATGCTGACGTTGTCGCCTGGCATGACCATTTCCTTGTCTTTCGGCAGTTCGATGGCTCCCGTGACGTCTGTCGTACGGAAGTAGAACTGTGGACGGTAGTTGTTGAAGAATGGGGTGTGACGTCCACCTTCTTCTTTGGACAGTACGTAGACTTCTCCTTCGAAGTTCAGGTGGGGTTTGATGGAACCCGGTTTTGCCAGGACCTGGCCACGTTCGACTTCTTCTCGTTTGGTTCCGCGCAGCAGTACGCCGATGTTGTCGCCTGCCTGTCCCTGGTCGAGCAGTTTTCTGAACATTTCGACGCCGGTGCAGGTGGTTTTTGCGGTTTCTTTGATGCCGACGATTTCGATTTCTTCACCAACTTTGATGATGCCGCGTTCGACACGTCCGGTTACGACGGTACCACGTCCGGAGATGGAGAATACGTCTTCTACCGGCATCAGGAAGGCGCCGTCTACGGCACGTTCCGGGGTCGGGATGTAGCTGTCTAATGCGTCTGCCAGTGCAAGGATGGCGGTTTCGCCGAGTTCGCCCTGGTCGCCTTCGAGGGCCAGTTTTGCCGATCCTTTGATGATTGGAATGTCATCTCCCGGGAATTCGTAGCGGGACAGGAGTTCACGTACTTCCATTTCGACGAGTTCGAGCAATTCTGCGTCGTCTACCA
>JAEYIG010000003.1 GCA_023409175.1 Pseudomonadota bacterium | reverse complement strand
TTTCTTCTCTTGACAAAGAAGGAAGAGCAAGAGCTATACAAACTCAATGATCATAATCCAAAGATACTACGCGAGATCATCAGGGAATATGTGGTGCCTCATTATCGCTACTTCCCCCCTGAAAATCAGGAAAAAATCAAAAACACCCTGACTTACTATCTTGCAACCAATAGTGAAAAACTGGATTGGGTATTCCCTTCACACCAAATTCCACTGGATGGAGATTACGGCAAACTTTTTTATTCACTGGTATGGCAAGAGCTTTATGGAACAGACAAACCTGATCCGATCAATCCGGATGATTACGAAGAAGATTGCACCATTCCTTTTGTAAATTCACTTTATTACAGCAGTTCTCTCGAAGAAAAATACAATCCTGACGGTATAAAACCGAGCATAGACAACATCAAGGCAAGACTTGAAAAACAGTCCTGATTTCTCGTCCTTCTTTCCTGATTTCTCTCTTGCAGACGCACTGTCAGAAACCGCAATCGGTTATGCCCCAAAAATCGGTAGACAATTGTTGCCTGGCGCCACTCAAAACGCTGCATCCATCCTCCTTAGGCAATGACTTTGCCGAACGCAAAGTCCCTGACCTGAATAAAGCCTCCAAACTGGCGACCAAAGGGGCTATCGAGGGACTTGGAACAGGCATATTTGTTCGTCCTGTCCCATCCGAAAGGAAATCCGCAAAAATGGTCGAAGCGGCCGGGAACGAAAACAAGAATGCCCACACCCTTCCCAAACACGGCAAGCAGACGACGAGGGAACAGCAACTGTTAAGGGCTAATGAGGGCATTGCGCCCGATGGCAGTGTAGACAAACGCTTGAATGATGCGTCAAAATGGCTCAGGCATGTCGATACAGCTGATGGGATTCAGGTTGCAAAGCGACGACGGGAAGAAATATTGAGCCGTGATCCCAGTTTAAAAGATAAAAGTATTGATATACCCATTACGTTTGATAAACCTGTTGGAGAAGGTTATTTAAAAGAAACTGATACTTTAATCAAAAGTAATCGTGCTATTTTCCGCTTTAATAAAAATGGCGATTTGATAACCTCTTATCCAAAAATAGACGATTAATAGTTTTAGATATAAATATTTATATGAGAAAATTATTAAAAAAACTAGTATCCCTAATTTCACTGAAAAATGAAAAAAAAACGCCCAAAATTAAGGTTTGCTGGGATTTTTTAGCCAAAATATTGGGTGATATTGTTTTTTTGACGGATAAGGAAAAGAATGAACTTGGAGAACTGAACGATCACAACCCAGATGTATTACGAGAAATTATTCGTGAATATGTCGTTTCTTATTATCGTTTTTTCACTCCTGAAAATCAGGAGAAAATCAAAAACAGTCTGACCTATTATCTGGCGACAAATAGTTTTCGCTTAAAAAGAGTTTTTCCGTCTTATCATGTCCCCATTGATGATACCGTAGCCAAACTCTTTTATACCATCGTATGGCAAGAACTCTACGGAACTGATTTCCCTGAACCCATCAATCCTGATGATTACGAAGAAGACTGTAGCGATCAATATATTATGTCGCTCATAATCAGCGGTGTTTTAGAAGAAAAATACAATCCTGATGGTAAAAAACCCAGTATAGACAACATTAAAGCAAGACTTGAGAAACAGCCTTGACTATCCTTTTTTCCTGATTTTCTCTTTCAGCCGTTTCGTCATCTCCGGAACACGTACCTAAAGTCGTCCATAATGACCTGACTGAATGCAAAGTCCCAAACCTGAACGAAACCGCCAGCCCCCTTCTCTCAGAAAAACTGCCGCAGCAGTGCAGCCGACGCGATACTGATCACGATCGCCGGAAGGAAACGCAGCTTGATCGAAGCGATGAGCGTAATGCCGAGAGCGGCAAGGTCGGCGATATTCGTCGTGGCGAAATAAGGCGCGATCACCGAGATCAGCACGCAACCCGGAACCGCTTCCACCAGCGTCCTCACCCGTGGCGACAATGTCCGGTTGTGCAGGAGCAGATACCCGATGATACGGGTGGAGTAGGTCACGCACCCCATCAGAAGGATGGTAATCAGGGTCGGTGCATCAATCATGACGCCTCCGACAGGAAAAGCGCCGCCACGATCCCGGCCAGCGCCCCGGCAGGCACATACCATGCCCCCGGCACAAATACATATGTCAACAGCGCCACGACAAGGCTCACCACCCAGGGAAGCGACGAGCGCACGTTCGTGTACATGCCTTTCAGCAATACGAAAAACACGGCCGGAAACGCCATGTCAAACCCCAGATTACGCACATCCCCGATCAACGGCCCCACAATAGTCCCGATTGTCGTAAACGCGACCCATGTGGAATACAGCAATAGCGCACTCCCCATGTAAAACGAAAGGGAAAAACCGAAACCTGAACCGTTTTCCTTCTTGCGCCCTGCATCGGCAAGCGCGATCGCCCAGCTTTCGTCACACATGAAAAACAGCGCAGGCAGCACTTTCCGTTTCGGCAAATGGTTCAACAGGGGAGCGAGCACCGCACTCATCAGGATATGCCGGCTGTTCACCAGCAACGTGACCGCCACGATCAGGAAAATGTGCGGGGGCGACGTCCAGAGTTCCAGAGCCGCAAACTCGGAGCCGCCCGCAAAATTCAGCCCGGTCAAAAGCGGCGTTCCCAAAACGTTGAACCCCTTCTGCCGTGCCTGTGCCCCCAGCACCAGCGCAAAAGGGATAAAACCGATCATCATCGGCAACGACGCGACAATACCCCGCCTGAACTCCCGCCATCCGGACACACGGGTACCCGCTTCGGCGATATTGGCTTGCGCCGGGTCTGGAGGACTGTTTTCTTCTGGCATGGCGTAACTGGAAATGGTGCAAAGGCTTTCCCCCGTCCATTGGAAATGGGGAAAAAGTGTTTATTCTAGCCATTCCGCGCTCCGCTGGCAAAGGGCGCCCAACCATCAGCCTGCGCCACTCCCGAGCGCCCCGGACAGGATCGCGATCCCCTTCTCCATATCGGACGCCGAAAGGTGTGAATACCCGAGGACGATTTCATGCGCATGGTTCCCATCCCGGCAAATGGAATGGTCTTCCACCGGAACGACCCGGATACCGCGCAAAAGCAATTCGCGGGTCAGGCCGCCGGTAAAATCGACACCCGGGAAACCCGCGACCAGATGCAAACCGGCCGCCTCGCCCGTAATGGTAAAGCCATCGCCGAAATGCCGTTTCAGGCACTGGATCAGATACTCCCGTTTTCGGCCATAACGTTTTTTCATCTTCCAGATATGCCGTTCCAGTGCGCCACTGTCGATGAATGCCGCGAGCGCATACTGTGAAAGCGCATCCGTATGGACGTCCGAATACTTCTTTTCCGGTTTCCATTCATCCACCAGGGCGTGAGGCAAAATGGCAAAACCGAGGCGCATGGCGGGCGTCAGGATCTTGGAAAACGAACCAAGGTAAATCACCTTTTCCGGAGCCAGCTCATACAGGGAACTGACCGGGGCGCCCGAATAACGGAACTCGCTGTCATAATCGTCCTCCACGATATAACAGCCTGCCCTTTTCACAAACCGGATCAGGGACTGGCGGCGCTGGACAGGAAGGATGCCCCCGAGAGGATAATTGTGCGATGGCGTCACATAAGCGAACGACACGTTCTTCGCCAGATCGCTTCCCAAACCATCCAGCCTGGCCGTATCCATCCCGTATTCATCGGCAGGAATTCCCGTAATCGTATATCCCGCCCGGCCGACAACGGATACCAGCCCCTTGTGAACCGGGTCTTCCACGAGTACCGTCGTCCCTTTGCGGTAAAGGATTCCCGAAATGAGCGACAGGCCTTGCGTCGAACCCGACGTGATCATGATCCGCCCGGGAACCGTCCGGATACCGCGCACCCTGAAAAGCCAGGCGGCAATCGCCTCCCGCAATGCCCATACCCCCTCGGCAGCCGCATACCGGAAGGCAGAATCGGGTAACGATTCACAGGCACGCCGGTAAACCGTTCCCCAATCCTTCCTCGGGAAAACCGCCACATCCGGAATGCCCGAACTGAAGTCGATCACCCCGGCATCGGCAGCCACAGGCCGTTCCCCGTCACCCGACAGATCCCGCCTTGAACCTCCGCTTTCCGGCTCGCCCGTCGCAATCCCGTCAGCCACCACCGTACCGGAACCGTGCCTCGCCACCAGATACCCTTCCGCCAGCAGGCGGTCATACGCATCCAGCGCCGTATTGCGTGAGACGTCCAGCTCCCTTGCCAGCGAGCGCGATGACGGCAGCCTCTCTCCGGCAGCCAGCTCCCCACGCAGGATCATCGCCTTGACCGCCTCATAAATCTGCCTGCCCATCGGAACAATGGAATCCCTTTCCAGCGTCAGCCACATAAGCCCTCCAAAGTGGTTCCATAAAAACAGGTCAAAACCGGATCTTTCACATCCACTTCCCACACTATACAGTGATCCCCGTCACCGGAAAAGAAGCGGCCGTTTTGCCCTTCAGTCCCATTTGCCCCGTTCTCTGAAAGGAAACCAGTATCATGCCCACCCGACACCGTAACGGCTTCCCATCCCCTTTGACGCGGATGCCCCGGAAAACCGCCATCCGGCAAAAAGCGTGAGGACGGAAAACATGTCCAACACCAAACGGACAAGACAAATACGGGGTTGCGCCTGTCTCGCGCTGGCCATGAGCATTGCCGGAAGCGCGGTCGTCGCGGGGAAACTCATCGTTTCCAGCCTGCCGGTCTTCCTGGCGGCGGAACTCGGACTGCTCGCCAGCCTGACCGTCCTGCTCCCCCTCCTGTTCTGCCGCTACCCGTCCCCCTTCAGGCTCGACGGCAAAACGCACCTGATCCTGCTGGGGCAGGCCATACTCGGCATCGTCCTCTACCGGATATTCATGTTCTGGGGGCTTTCCCTGACGAGTGC
>JAEYIG010000245.1 GCA_023409175.1 Pseudomonadota bacterium | reverse complement strand
GTGCTGGGCAGTGGATCAATGATGGTCAGCCTGAAGATGGAAACCGTCTTCGAAGACGAAAGCCAATCGCATGACGTCACCTTTTACGGTCGCCTTGGGGAAATCGTCACGCAATATGTGGAAGAAGGTTCCCTCATTTACGTTGAAGGGAAACTGAGGTCAAGAAAATATGAGGACAAGGCCGGAACGGAGCGACTGGTAACGGGTATTGTGGCGCAGAAAATGCAGATGCTCGGCCGGAAAAAAGAGGATGACGTCGGGACGGTCGACCTTTTTTCGGCGGACAACCCGTACAAAAAGGCGAAAGAAGGCACATTCGATCCCCCGGACCTGTCGAAATTCGATTATGACGACTGGTGACTGGCCTCCTGCATCAAACCGGACACGTCGAAACTTTCAGGGCGGTTTTCTCTCTATAAGGTACTGTCACGACTTAATGAGGCTATCATGCCCGCTGCCCAAAAAAGCGCCATTTCTTTCGCACTGGTTCATATTCCGGTGGAACTGTTTCTGGCCACACAGGATAACGATATCCATTTCAACCAATTGACGAAAGACATGAAACGCGTCCGGTACCAGAAAACGGATGGTACGGGACATGTATTGAAAAATGACGATATCGTCCGCGGGTTCCAGTATGAAAAGGACCGGTACGTGCTTGTCACCGACGACGATATCGAGAAGATCAAGACGGAAAAGGACAACAGTATTGATATCCTGCTATTTACCGATTTGACGTCCATCCCGACGGTCTATTACAACAAGTCCTATTACTGCATAAGCGGCAAAGGCAGTGAAAAGGCCTTTGAGCTCCTGCAACAGGCAATGAAAGACAGCGGCAAGGTGGCTATCGGCAAGACGGTCATCGGCACGAGAGAGACGATGCTCGCACTGATCCCGCATGACGACGGCATTTTGCTCCAGACACTCTTCTTCCACGATGAAATCCGGGAAATCCCGAAAGAACGGTCTCACCCTCCCCTGAACAAACAGGAATTGGAGATGGCAACCCGGCTGATCGGGTCAATGGAAAGCCCGTTCGAACCGGAAAAATATCACGACGAATACCAGACGCGGCTGAAGACGATGATTGACGACAAGATCGCTGGCAAGGAAGTCGTGGCGGCCAAACCGGTCAAATCGGGCAACGTGATCGACCTGATGGATGCCCTGAAAGCCAGCCTGGAACAGAACAAGCCGAAAAGAAGCCGTCCGGCGCAACGGAAAGCCGGCTGATGGCGTTTTTTGAGAAAGGAACGGTTTATGCCTCTACCACATCCGAAAAAAAATGAAACGAAACAGGCATTCATTTCCCGTTGCATCAAGGAAATGACGCTGGACGAGTCCGAACGTTTCCCGTCACGCTCGCAGCGGGCGGCGATCTGTTATTCGCAGTGGGGTGAAACGCCCGAACAACGGCGCCAGTACGACGCGGCGAAAAAGAAAAAGCCGGCGCCGAAAGCCTGAGGAACCGGAAATGGACATGTTCGATTCCCGTTCAGCCGTCCCCATGCTGATCGGGGTCGAAAGCCAGCCTTTTGACGATGACCACTGGATTTATGAATTGAAACTGGACGGCGAAAGGACGCTCGCCTATCTGGACAAAAACGGCACCCTTCTGGTCAACAAGCGTTCCGTCAGGCTGCTGTCAACATTCCCCGAACTCGCCACCCTGAATGAATCCGTTTCGCGCCGGTGCATACTGGACGGGGAACTGATCATCGTCGATGAAAACGGCCATCCCGATTTCGAGGAAGTCAAACGCCGTGGGCTGACGACCCGGAAACTGGCGATCGAACGTGAAGCCGCCCTTCGTCCTGCCGTGTTTGTCGCTTTCGACATCCTTTACGATACGGACAGGGAAATCATCCACCTTCCCCTCATGGAACGGAAGGCCATCCTTGAAAACCTGGTGGAAGACACTGCCCAGATTTCGGTATCCCGTTATGTCGAGACTCAGGGAATCGCCTTTTACGGGCTCGCGAAAAAGCGGGATCTTGAAGGCGTCATCGCCAAACGCAAGGACAGCCTTTACATCCCCGGCAAGCGGACGAAAGACTGGGTAAAGATCAAGAACCTGATGGACGACGATTACATTATCTGCGGTTACGTCGACAAGGCGGAATTCGTCGTCAGTCTTGTCCTTGGACAGTATGACAATGCAGGACGCATCATATACAAGGGACGGGTCACGCTGGGAAAATCGTCGGATGATTTCGCGCTGATCGAAAAACAGCCGAAGGTGAAGGACAGCCCCTTTGCGGTCAAACCGCCTGAATATGTCGATGATGCCGTGTGGATCAGGCCTGAACTGGTATGCAAGGTCGCTTTCATGGCACGCAACCATAACGGCCTGATGCGGCAGCCAGTATACCGGGGACTCCGGCCGGACAAGACGGCGGATGAGGCCCGGGAACCGGAAATCATGGCCTGACTTCAATCCCTTTGCCCAATGGTTTTCCGGAAGGGAATGCCAAAAAAACAGTCCTGAAAAAGGAACCGTTCAAACCCGTTCTAATTCGGCAGGAAATGAAGTAAAATGGCCTGCTCTGGTCGTTAGCGAGGGTGGCGAAATTGGTAGACGCACCAGGTTTAGGTCCTGACGCCAGTGATGGTGTAGGGGTTCGAGTCCCCTCCCTCGCACCATTAAGTTGTTGATTTTAAAGAATCCAAAAAATGTATGCTGGCAAAAAAGTCATGGATGTGACCCTGTTAGCCAGCATTTTTTTCGTCCTTTTTCTTTCTTCCCGGCAATTTGTGAATAGTAATCGCCCCGGAAAGTCCCCTTGTCAGTAAAGGGATAGCTTTTTGCCCTGTTTTTTCAGGCAATCGCTGCCATGTCTGTCTGTTCATCCGGTACCATAAAAAACCCTCCGGCTTTACCGGAGGGTTTTTTACTGTCAGGAGTGTTTCCGCTCACTTGGGCATGTTTGAAATGCCGTTGTTCTCCTGTAGGGAAAAGGTTTCGAGAAAGCCTATAGCCTTTTGGATGGGGAAAAGCGCTCCTTCCGATATCTCCATATCTGGCGGATGCCTCAATAAGGCGGACAGGTCAACAATGTCCATTTCACGGTATCCTCCTGAAATAAAGGAGGAAATGGCTTCCGTCATGGCACTTTCATGGTGATAGCATTGCTGGATATATGCCTGTAACGCGGCATGAACCACGGTCAGGTCGTTTTGGGACAAAACCACGAATACCGGTGCGCCCGTTCCGGTTTTTGAACGGGTTTTCCAATGGACGGCGTCTGTTGCCAGATCCATGTGCGATTTGATGACGTCGATATCACTGCAAAAGAAAGTGTACATGCCCGATGGCAGCCTGACCGGGACAGGCTGCTCCAGCAGTTCATCCCGGATATTCGCCAACAGCCTGAAAATGATGGAAACGGGGAGTTCCCATCTTCCCGTTTCGAAATTGAAAACGGATTCATCAAACGGTTTGGGCGCAACGGGAATGTCTCCCAAGGCCCGTGGCACCGTTGACAAATACACGTCTCCAGTCGCGTTCACGTACGTTTGCATCAGAATTTCCTCCGGAAAGTGATGGTGTAGTCCGCCAGATCGGAAGCCGAGTTCAGGGATGGCACGTTCCAGCTTCCGAGTAATGTCGTCAGGTACTGTCCGGTATAAATGACGGCTGAATCGGTTCTGGCATAGATTTCCTCGCCATAAGTCAGTCTGTTTCCTTTGGCGTCACTTGGGTAATTGCCTGAATTCCCCAGTTTCCGTTTTTTGGATTGCCAGTCATAACGCTCTTCCACTTCCCCGTCGATTTCGAATGGGGCGCCTCCGAACGGAACGGGGATTTCGATTTCCTGATTGGCGCGAACCATGAACGGGCCGACGGTATAAATGCCGCCGATCGCATAGGAAGTGCAGGAAGCGATTTCGGGCGTTTCACCACGGAGCGGCAATTGCAATCGCATTCCCGTATAGGCGACGCTGTTGTAATAAGGGATATCCTTTTTGGCAGGGAAGAACAGACGGTAAAAACGGAACGCGGTTCCATTGTCGTAATCGAACTGTTTCATTCCGCCGAACCACCACACGTTTGCCCCGGCAGCCGGGTTCAGCCCGTTGGACGGATTGCCGTCACGGACAAAGGTCGAACGGTCAATCAGCGTTGTCCATTCTTCCCCGTCCTGCGATCCCTGCCACAGGAAGACGGCGGGAAATGCCCACATATTGATTGCAGAAGACAAGGCAACCATTCGCAGCCTGTCAAATGACATGGGCGATTCGAGCTCGATTTTCAGCCAATGCTCCACAGTAAGGTTGTTGTTCGCGCATATCCAGTCCAGGGCGCCGTTCCCGAAATTGAAGGCGGCTGCCGGAGGATAACTGCCGCTATAATCGCCGCTGGAGGTAATGTTCCTGACATTCTGGATACCGTACCAGGATTGCATTCCCCGTGGCGCTTCGGAGTGAAGGTGTTCCTGATAGAGGGTATCAATATGGCCGATCGGGCACATCGGCGTTTTCCACCATGAACGGTTTTCCGCATCCCATGTCTTGACTATGCCTTCCCGGTGGTCGTACCACAGCGTTTTGTCGGGAATCATGCTGGTGCGGAATACCGGAGATGGCGTGTAATCGTCTGAGCAATACAGGGCATCGCCAATGATGTAGCGGAATGAACTGATACTGCCTGTCCATCTGACAACATTTGCCGCTGCCTGTCGTCCGACACACCAGGTATCACAGCCACGTTTCATGGGAAAAAGTCCTGTATATGCACCGAGGCATTTTCCGTCCACATGCAGATAAACGTTCCCGTTCCTGTGTGAGAGTGCAATGGAATGCCATTGGTCATCCATGACATAAGGCCATTTGAAAAACCAGTTTCCGTTGTTATACAGGGAAAAATAGCCCCTGCGATGGCAATAGGCCAGAATGTTGCCCGAACCACCTGAATAACCGAAATCGAAAATCGTCCTTTCCGCATCGTCATTCGTTTCAGATGGTCCGCCATATTTCAGATCGGCTTCGAATGTCCAGTCCTGTGTTCCTGCCGTGGTTTTGGCTCTCGGATCAATGGTGTTCTGGTGATAGGCTGCATTGAATGATCCGACGTCAGGCAAGATCCACGACCCGCCACCCGGTGCCGATGGGAAAATGAAGCAGCTCTTCGACCCCCTGAAATGGTCGTCTTCGCTGATGGTCACCCCACTCCGGCGCAATCCGTGCAGCTGTCCTGCCTGACCGGCAGCAAAAGTGAAATCGGCCGTTGTCGGATCGGCGTCCAAATCGCACCGGTAATTGACCATGCACTGTTTTTCGACCTGTGCCTGTTCACCGTAATTGATTTTCCGGTGGTCAATGACGAGCCATGCATCGTTTTCCAGTCTGATGGCTCTGGAAACGTTGACGTAGTCGGGACAGGTACCGTCTTCATTGGCCGGGACAATGTAACAGTAATTGCGGGACAATTCGCTCAAATACGAACCGGGAATCACGACGGAGGAATTGACGAACACTTTTTGGTCGCCATCCAGCCCTTTGGCAACCGAAGCGACGAAGGGTTCTTTTTCATTGCTGACCAGCATGGCGTCATTTTTGTTCAGTGCGCCAACA
>JAEYIG010000176.1 GCA_023409175.1 Pseudomonadota bacterium | reverse complement strand
GTATTGAAGGGGTCGAAACAGGCGTTGAGCTCGATATGGTCAATCGTCTGTATGCCGATACGATCCAGGGTTTCTATGTTTCAAAACCGGTTTCGGAAAAAGAGTTTTTCAATTCATTTGTCGCACTACCCTATGATGGCCGTGCGCTACTGGTACAGCAGGACAAGGCTGCCACGATCAAGAAAGTTCTGGGCGACAAGGAGTTGTTGCAATTGCTTGCCGATGCAACCCCACTATGCCTGAATCTGTGGAACCAGAATTTCGAGAATATCGTTTGCAATAAGGAAGCGGTAAAACTGTTCGGTTTGCGGGATGAAAACGAATATCTCGAACGGTTCTTTGAATTGTCGCCGGAATTTCAGCCAAATGGCGAGCGTTCGGATGTGTTGGCGCACACCAAAATCCAGGAAGCGCTTGAAACCGGGAGGTCGGTATTCCGCTGGATGCATTGCAAACTGGACGGTACGGAAATTCCGGCTGAAATCACTCTCGTACGTGTCGATTATCAGGACGGGTTTATCGTTGCAGGTTACACACGCGATATCCGGCAGCAACTGGCTGCGGAAGATGCCGGACATAGAAACACGCGCCTGACACAGGCGATACTTGACGCGATGCCTTTATGCGTGAATTTATGGAACCGTAATGGATTCAGGAATATCCTCTGCAACAAAAAAGCGGTCGAGCTTTTCAACCTGAAAAACGAGCAGGAATATCTGGATCGTTTTTTTGAGTTGTCACCCGAATGTCAGCCGTGCGGACACGGTTCTGCCGAATTGGCCAGGGAACGGATCGCCGAGGCTTTTGAAACGGGGAAGTGCGTTTTCAACTGGATGCACTGCGACCTTTCGGGTAAACCGATGCCTGCAGAAATCACGCTGGTCAGGATGGAATATGATCAGGAAGAGGTCGTTGTCGGGTTTACCCGCGATTTGCGGGAACAGGTTGCCGCCGAAGACGCAAGAAAAACGAACAATGAACGGACCAGGGCCCTGCTGGATGCGATGCCCCTGGCTTGTCTGCTCTGGGATGAAAACCTGCTGCCAATCGCGTGCAATCAGGAAGCGGTCAGAATGTTTGCAGCGGAAAGCGAATCGGACATTCTGGATCGTTATGATGACTTTTCTCCCGTTTACCAGCCGGAGGGTGGCCTGAGCAAGGACTTGATGGACAAGAAAATCAGTGAAGCATTCGCGGAAGAAAGAAACACGTTCAGATGGACTTTCTGCAATAAATATGATGAGCCTATTCCAAGTGAGGTCACTCTTGTGCGAGTCTCGTATCAGGGGAGGGATGCAGTAGCGGCTTATTGCCGGGATTTGCGGGAACTGGTCCAAACGATTGAACAGAATACCGGGTTGAAACAGCTGGCATATTACGATTCACTGACGGGAACATCAAGCCGGGTGGCATTCATGCAAGCGCTCAAATCACGGTTCAGGCAGCTTAAAAAGAGCGATATCCTGGCGTTGGTGATGCTGGACTTCGATAACTTCAAAACCATCAACGATACCTACGGCCATCAGGCAGGAGATGCCACCCTTCAAACGAAGATTTCCCAGATCCGCTCATTGTTGCCTCATGAGGCTCAGATGGGACGGTATGGAGGGGATGAATTCATCATCCTTCTGGAAGACGTCAACTGGGAACAGGTGAATGCCCTCATGAAAGAAATTGTCGAAAAAGTATCGAATACGATAATGAATACAGGGGGCACCATGTTCCCTGTCACAATCAGCGCAGGCGGCGTTTTCTGGGATCCTACATGCCTGAATTGCGAACAGCTGCTCAGCCGGGCCGACAGCGCGCTCTACGATGCGAAAAGAAATGGCAGAAACCGTTTTGTTTTACAGGACCGCAGGCGAAAAACAGCGGCAGAAACGGCTGAATTGCCGAGATACGATAAAAGTCTCTCACTATAGAAAACGGCAATATTCATATTCCCGTAAATACTTTACCACGTCTCGTTCTCGTTCCAATTTATGGGAATGCCGACTTGTTTTTGGATATTTGATCCGGCATTTCTTCCCATTCTTCACTCTTCAATGGTTTTTCTTCCGCGCAGTCATATTTTTTGCATTCTGACGATAATTTTTTGTCGAACGGAAAATTTATAACAAAATTCAAAAGTTATGGTAGAGTGCTCGCTCGATTTTATCTTGGCAATAAATGTTAATGAAGAGAAATTTATAGCCGACACTTGGTGTTACTTGTTGGGGATATAAAACCAATCTTTTTTAATTTGCTTTTGATTGCCCTGATTGTGAGTCGATGGTTTCGGAATTGCGTGTACGTTCGTGAAGCGATATCGCGGTTTTCCCATAATTGATCATGGCTTTAGGAAAGGAGAATATTGGATTTACAGGCAGGGAAACTTTTTCCTGTTACAGGAACGGAAGAATTTGCAACATTTTTTTGCTCAATAATTAACCCAATGAAAACAAGACAAAATCAAATTTTTGCCAATGCGGCCCCACTAGGGCTTTTTGGATTTGCAATGACTACCATATTGCTGAATATCCAGAATGCGGGTTTCTTTTCTTTAAGTGTGATGATTATGAGTATGGGCGTATTTTTTGGAGGAATTGCCCAGATTATCGCCGGAATACTAGAATGGCGACGAGCCAACACTTTCGGCGCGCTAGCTTTTATCTCTTATGGTTCTTTCTGGCTGACCCTGATTTTTATCTGGGTTGCGCCACATACGGGCCTGACATCGGCCGATCCCACCTCAATGGGATGGTATCTTTCGATGTGGGGACTGTTCACCACAGTACTTTTCCTGTGTACGCTAAAAGGCAATACGATTGGAAAATGTATTTTCGGGTCGCTTGTCGTACTTTTCTTCCTGCTGGCGATAGCCAATTTCATGGAAAGCCATTTCCTGCATACGGTGGCAGGTTATATCGGCATACTATGCGGTGGTTTTGCCTTTTATGAAGCGTCTGCGCTCATTCTGAACGAGCGCTACGAGCGAACCGTTTTACCT
>JAEYIG010000161.1 GCA_023409175.1 Pseudomonadota bacterium | reverse complement strand
CACACCTGTTATGTCGGCGAACACGACAAACTGAACGCATGGGGATTCGGTTGCGGAGAGTGCCCTGCCTGTTTGCTGCGAAAAAGGGGGTTCGAAGAGTTTATTTCACAAAAAACGGCTGAATAACTTGTCCCATCCAAATAAAAGGGCATCCATCGGTTAACTGTTAACCGATGGATGCCCTTCAAGCGAATTGAACCGATAACGACAATCAGGACTTGCCGTCCGCCCAGTTCCAGTCGCGGATATTCGGCATATCCTCACCGTACTTGTAGACATATTCCTTGTGTTCAAGCAATCTGTCACGCAAAAACTGCTTCGTATAGGCGGCTTTGGAACCCAGACTTGGCAAGCGGTCGATCACGTCTCCTGCCAGATGATAACGATCCAGATCATTCAACACGACCATATCGAACGGTGTCGTCGTCGTACCTTCTTCCTTGTAACCACGGACATGCATGTTCTGATGGTTGGTCCGTCTGTAGGTCAGGCGATGGATCAGCCATGGATAACCGTGATAGGCGAAGATGATTGGCTTGTCCTTGGTAAAGAGGATGTCGAAATCCTTGTCCGACAGGCCGTTCGGATGCTCGCTTGGTTGCTGCAAGGTCATCAGGTTGACCACGTTGATTACGCGGATTTTCACATCCGGCAAACGTTCACGCAGGATCTTGACGGCAGCCAATGTTTCGAGCGTCGGGACATCACCGCAACATGCCATGACGACATCCGGTTCAGAACCCTTGTCGTTACTTGCCCATTCCCAGATACCGATACCGGCGGAACAATGCTTGATGGCATCATCCATGTTCAGATATTGCAAGGCAGGCTGTTTACCCGCAACGATCACGTTAATCCGGTGACGGCTGCGCATACAGTGGTCGGTTACAGACAACAGACAGTTTGCATCAGGCGGCAGGTAAACGCGGCTGATATCGGCTTTCTTGTTCATGACCAGGTCAATGAAACCCGGATTCTGATGGGAAAGGCCATTGTGATCCTGACGCCAGACATGGGACGTCAGCAGATAGTTCAGGGATGCGATCGGACGGCGCCAGGGGATATGACGCGTCACTTCCAGCCATTTGGCATGCTGGTTATACATCGAATCGACCACATGAATGAAGGCTTCATAACACGGGAAGAAACCGTGACGGCCTGTCAGCAAGTATCCTTCAAGCCAGCCTTCACACTGATGTTCCGACAGCATTTCCATGACACGGCCGGTATGGGATACCTTGTCGTCTGTCGGTTTGATTTCATCCATTGAAGAGCGTTCCGTCACTTCGAAAACAGCACCCCAACGGTTGGACGACGTTTCATCCGGGCTGAAAACACGGAAATTCCTGGCTTCTTCATTCAGCACGAAAACATCGCGGATCATATTGCCCTGTACACGGGTACTCTCAGCCACGACAACCCCGGGTGATGGAACATCGACCGCGTATTTCCTGAAATCCGGCATACGCAATTCACGCAGCAGGATGCCGCCGTTGGCATGAGGATTTGCCCCCATTCTTCGCAAGCCTTTTGGAGCCAGTTCAGCCAGTTCGGGAATCAGCTTGCCGTTTTTATCGAACAGTTCATTCGGTTTATAACTCAAGAGCCATTTGTTGAGGATTTCCAGATGGGCCGGATTCGTCTTGACTTCACTGACGGGTACCTGATGGGCGCGGAAAGTGCCTTCAATTTGCTGCCCGTCCACGACATGTGGGCCTGTCCAGCCTTTTGGACTGCGCAAGACAATCATCGGCCACTGTGGACGTTCCTTGAAGCCGTTTTTACGTGCATCTTCCTGGATCTTCTTGATCTTGGTGATGACCTCGTCCAGTGTAGCCGCCATTTTCTGGTGCATGACAAGTGGATCGGAACCTTCGACATAGAAAGGTTCATATCCATAACCACGCATCAATTCATCCAGTTCATTCGGCGGGATACGGCCCAGAACGGTCGGTCCTGCAATCTTCGCATCATTCAGATGGAGAATCGGCAATACGGCACCGTCGAAAACCGGATTGATGAATTTGTTGGAATGCCAGCCGGTAGCCAGCGGTCCCGTTTCCGCTTCGCCATCACCGACGACACACGTCACGATAAGGTCAGGGTTGTCAAAAGCGGCGCCGAAAGCATGAGACAGGGAATATCCCAATTCACCGCCTTCATTGATCGAGCCCGGTGTTTCCGCAGCGGTATGGCTTGGGATGCCGCCAGGGAAAGAAAACTGGGTAAACAGCTTTTTCATCCCTTCTTCATCTTCAGAAATGTTGGGATAAAACTCGCTGTAAGTCCCTTCCAGATAGGTATTGGCAACCAGTGCAGGACCACCATGGCCCGGGCCGGTAACGAAAATCATGTCCAGATCATATTTCTTGATGATCCGGTTCATATGGACATAGACGAAATTCAGGCCCGGCGTCGTACCCCAGTGACCCAGCAAGCGCGGTTTGATATCGTCAGGTTTCAGAGGTTCGCGCAACAGTGGATTGTTGAACAAATAAATCTGTCCGACAGACAGGTAATTGGCTGCATTGAAATAGGAATCTATCTTATGCAACATATCATCAGACAAAGGCTTACTGCTCTGATCAAGCTTTCCCGCTTTAGCCATATTCATTTCCTTTCTATTCTTTCGAATTCAGCCTGCCAAATGCGACAAGATCCAAATGACAATTTTTAGGTAAGTGAACGTCTATTCTTCATGAAATAAAAATAATTTTGCCGACCACTCTCGCATGGCAAAAATCTTTACTCGAATAGGGAATAACTCTCTTTGACTGGCAAAGACAGCCTCATCAACAATATAACAGGAAAAAACTTCATTTAGGCACTTTGCCAGTACCCAATTTTCTAAAACTGCGCTTGATCAATTTTTGAAGTAAAAAGACCTTATTTTTTTTCTTTTACAGGCCTTTTCCAGTCATTTACAGTCGTTTGTTTCGCCCTGGAAACGGTCAGCGAACCCGCGGGAACGTCTTTGGTCAGTGTCGTACCGGCACCGACGGTTGCCCCGCTTCCGACCTTGACTGGCGCCACCAGTTCGCAATTGGTGCCGATGAAAACGTCGTCTTCGATAACAGTCCGGTGTTTGTTTGCGCCATCGTAATTGCATGTGATGGCGCCAGCACCGATATTCACACGACTTCCGACAGTCGAATCCCCGACATAGGCAAGATGGTTTGCCTTGCTTTGGGAGGCGATATGGCTGTTTTTGATTTCAACGAAATTGCCGATATGCACTTCCTCGCCCAAATCGGCTCCCGGACGCAAACGGGCATACGGACCGATTAACGAAGCAGCCCCGATCTTAGCACCTTCTAAATGGCAGAAAGGCCGGATTTCTGCATTTTTTCCGACTTGACAATCCCTGACGACACAATTCGCGCCAATCGAAACACCATCAGCCAGAACGACATTTCCCTCAAAAACACAATTGACATCAATAAACACGTCACGGCCGCATGTCAAAGCCCCCCGTATGTCGATACGATCAGGGTCCGCCAGACCGACGCCCGCATCAAGCAGGTTTTCAGCCCTGTTCTTCTGGTAAATCCTTTCCAGTTCCGCCAGTTGTCTCTTGCTGTTGACCCCAAGCGTTTCCCATATCGCGTCCGGATGGGCAGACGTGACATCAATCTTTTCTGAAACCGCTTTGCCGACGATATCCGTCAGATAATATTCGCCTTGCGCATTGTTATTGGAAAGGGATGACAGCCAGCGTTTCAACGGAGCTGTCGGGATCGCCATGATTCCCGTATTGACCTCTTTCACGGCGAGTTCATCATGATTGCCATCCTTTTGTTCAACGATCCGGTTTATCCGGCCGTTTTCACGAATGATCCTGCCGTATCCTGCCGGATCATCCAGTTCAGCGGTAAGAATACCCAGCTTGTCCATTCCTGCCGCGTTAATCAACCGGGACAAGGAAGCCTTTCCGATCAGGGGCACATCTCCGTACAAAACCAGAGTCGGTACCGACTCATCAAGAAGCGATACAGCCTGCATGACGGCATGACCTGTCCCAAGTTGGGGCGCCTGCAAGACGAAATCCAGATCTCCACCCGTTATTTCCTGCTGTACCTGCTCTCCACCGTGACCATACACCACGATCAGCTTGCCAGGGTTTAGTGAACGTGCCGTATCGAGAACATGGGCGAGCAAAGGCTTTCCGGCGAGATGATGAAGGACTTTAGGCAAATCCGAATTCATGCGTTTGCCCATACCGGCAGCCAGAATAACGA